>JANLHP010000012.1 GCA_024654445.1 Candidatus Curtissbacteria bacterium
GTGAAACACTGGGACTTTCGGACGGCGAGACACTTGGAGAGACCGAAGGACTTATTGATGGACTTTGACTAGGTGAAACCGAAGGTGAAACAGAAGGACTTACACTAGGCGAAACCGAAGGCGCTTCAGCCGTCTTAATCTCAACAGCAGCTCCGATCCAGCCGTTTTGGGCTGTTGCTACGCTAGCATCTACTGTTGTGTCGTTGTCAGAGCGGAATTCGGAGCGGATACCTGTACCAGGTGCTGTATTGCTGTTGTTGCCTCCTAGCGCTGTGAAGCCTGACCCTTCGGTTGGAACAGCAATGGTAGCGCCCGATGTTTTAAGAAGCGCCAAAGAGCCGTAAGTAGCATTACCATCGCTGCTAAAGGTACCAAGCACAACTGTAAACGACGACAAGCCAGTATTGTCTGAGTTAGTGTTCGACTGCACGACAGCAGCAGATCCGTTTACCCCGCTTGCATCAACACCGCTGAATTCATCTACAGTCCATGAACTGCCACGCTGTGTAGTCCCTCCAAAGTCGATGGTAATTGTTCCACTGCCAGGAGACACCTCAAGAGCCCTAAAGAGGGTTACCCTGGCGTCGCTGCTTGTCCCGCTAAAGTCAACCTCTCTGGTTCCCACCTGTGTCCATGTGCCCATGCCGCCGCCTGAAAGTGTCGGTACCACAGACGGTACGGCTGCACGACTGACAACCGTAACTAAAACAAGGCGGTTTGCGCCGGGGGATATCGATGCTGTCGTGTAGGAAGAACTGTCCGTACCGTCTCCGCCGGCTGTCAGGGAATTGGCGGTGACTGCCATATTAGGCTAGGTTCCAATCTACCTTGCAGAAAGCTATATTTGAAGTATTTAAGTTTTGCGACATTTTATTGCACTACATTAAAACCGTACCAAAAGACGGCTAAAAAACTATTTACATAGTAGCAGAGTATTAACAAGAATACTTCGAAACTTTGGGAGAGGTCTTGTCTTAAGAAATCTTGGTTATTTAAATGCGGATATATCTTTTTCTGGCAGTTTTTATTAGCTCATGCATATAGATAACGCCGTTAAGTTTGTTTGCTTGGTTCACTTTGGCGCTGATTTATCAATTAAATCTTTGATGTAAATAATTCCGGTAATTTTTCCGTCGATGATTTGGATTGCTGGATTTTGAGTTTTCCCATTGGGCTGGATTGCAGATTTTTGATTAGTAAGTCCTTTTTCTGTTTCTTTCAGTTTTGCGAGATCGTTATCTGTCCAGCCGGGAACCGGCCAGAATTTCTCAATAAGCCAGCCTAAGGGGCGTTTTTGTTTCGGCCATTTATTTTCCCAAAACAGTTCCTTAACATTGTCTTTTGTTTTTTGTGTTTCTTTTCCGGAATTGGGCCAAGGGAAGCCGAAATCGCCGCCCTGGGTACGAAACATGTGAGCATACCAGGTTTTGTGGTTTACCAAAACGCGGCCTCCGGAAAGCCAGGTTTTGACTGCGACTTCGATTCCCTGGTTGCCCCAATTGCCTAATTTTTCATCGCAGAGTTCCAAGTCCCAATAATTTTGACGAGTGGTCATAAAACATGAGCCCTGAAGAGACATTGTTTCGGTTAAGCCTTTTTCTTCTCTATCCTTTTTGTACTGGGGCCGGCGTTCCCATTCGCCGAAATATTGAAAATGTGGTTCGGTGTCAAAGCTATACGAGGTGCTTTGAGGCCTTTCTTTGCCGATCCAGAGCATTTTTCTTCTGATTTTGTCTGATTTACCGCACTGTTCACATTTTTGGGGTGTCGGGCCCTGATACTTTTTCCAACCACAATGGAAACATTTCCAGTCGAACGCCCAGAGGTTGCGCATTATAGGGACCATTGTCGCGTCGTCACGGCCTTTAAATGCTTCAAGCATTTTGCGGTCGAATCCTTTGTCGAAAGCGCAGTGGGCATCGAGCTTCATGACGTATCTGGCCTTACTTAGCTTTGCGGCCAAGTTGGATGCGGCACGCTGGCCGATGCTTTCGGGAACATAGATAAGGTTAACCCGGTCATGTTGGGGAACCGGGGGATCGGCCCAGGCTCCGTCTAAAACTGCAATGACTTCTGTATCCGCTTCAATGTTTGAGAGGATATCTTCTATGGTGCGGCTCAAGAACATTTCATTGCGACTTGGAATTAAAATACTAAGATCTTTGGCCATGTTTTTTAATTTTCAATTTTTAATTTCTAATTTTCGTTAAATTATTACTTTTTAATTTTCATTTAGCTCTTAAGGTAGTTGTTATCTTCTGGAATATGAAAGTTAGCTCTTGAGCTTCAGACCAAAGTTCTTCTATTTCGGCCTGTTTATCTAGAAATCACTGCTTTAACATCCTCAACCAATGTTTTGTTTCCTGGGCTTCTTTTTTTGCATATAAATATTTTGTTTTGAAAGTCTTTTCTGCTGCTTGCGCTATTTGCTTCCATATAATTTGCGCCAATACTTGTAGCTGATCTTATAAGTTGGTTAACCAAAGGTGCAGTGATGTTATCTTGCTTTAATGTTCTACAAAATATAATGGTTGATTTGCCGAATTTGGCAGTTCTCTCTTCCAAGTTGTATTGTAAATTGTTCATTGAAAATTTAATGTAAATTGTAAATTCCTCCCCAAATTTCTGGACAAACCCCTTCATAAAGTTTCCATTCTTTTATCGTATTGCTCGGTTTTTCTGGGGCGCAGGATAAAGTTTATCTTTTTATCGACTGAAATCTTATACCAGGGCTTGATTCCATAATCGGCGTTTTTTGGCCTTGAAGGGTTGGATTTTTTGTGCCTGTTGACCCCGGTAAAGTAATCAAAAGTGTCTGTTATAAATATCCTTTTGTGCGTAGGGTCGGCAAGTGCTCCACGCCCGTTTTCCCTGGGGACTTTTCCCTTCAAAATACCTTCCGGCTTTAAAACCCTCCACATTTCATTCATAGCGAAGATTAAATTTTCCATATGTTCTAGGGTTTCATAGCAAGCAATCTCGTCCACACTATTGTCGGAATGTGGGAGAGGTTCTTTTTCGATATCACAAATAACATCGGTGTATTGATTGCCTTTGTCATCGACACATGGATCACGATCTATATTTATGAATCCCTCTATGCGAGTAAAACCTGAGCCGATATTTAGCTTTATCCCGCGTGAGATAGGAGACGTCATACTTTGATAATTTTCTTCTGTTTGAACTCATAATTTAGGGCATTCATAAGTTCTGAGCGGTATTGGTTTAAGTCCTGCAGTTTTTTAGCATCGGCGCGGGTATGTTTGTTCCTCTGAACTTTATCTACCAAAAAAAATATTTTTATATTGGTTACGATCAGCTCATCAACAATAGTTGCAAGGGTCTTTCTCATTTTAATTTCTTATAAAGTTTGGCGATTTCACTTATATGATACTTTTCTGATTCGGCAATTATTTTTTTTGGCCATTTATTATACTCAATGGGGTCTTTCATCTTTTTTGCTTCTTTTAATAATTCATCCAAATTATTAACAGCAATATAATAACCTTCTACGTCCCGATATCCCAATCTGCGGCTGGCGATAGTTGGAATACCAAATGACATAGCATTAACGATCTTTGTCTGATGATAGTAAGGAACATTTAGGTGATTAAAAGCTCCGATAATTTGTAAATCTATCTTTTTGTAATAATTGACAATGTTTTTTCTGGAGCTGTAATTATACAAAGGTGTGAATTTTAGTCCAATTTCCGCTAACAATTTCGCTAGCTTTTTATTGACATTGATTTCGTATCCTGACCCTGAGCCTACATAACCGCAATTGATGATCTTTTTTCTATTTCTTCTGAACTTCTCGAAATTGACATGATGGTGGGGGATGTAGGTAATTTTGTTTTTGAGAGTGCGGCGCAGATATTCTTTGTGCGGTGTGGACATAGCAATCACTTTGATTTTCGGCTTGTCTTTAATTCGCTCGGTTGCGTAGAGGTCGTCCAGCAGGTCGATATAATCGCCATCTTTCATCCTATGTAGGGCGTATGCCTTTACATAAATGCAGACATCTTTTTCGTATCCTTCGGTTGGGTTGAGTTTGGCACCCAAATATTTAGCTATTTCTTCGCCCCTAATTCGAGACGTGATCCTGCGCAAGAAAAACTTGCCGGGGCTATTATTATCGTCTAGAAAATAGGTGTGCTTGGCAAAGATCGAAATCAAACTACTTCTTTTAACCATTCGTTAAACTTACCTAAAGTTATACCTGGCCAGCCGGGTATTCTATCTGACTCTGTCCAACCCCTACGGCTTCGTTCTGAGCGAAATTCAGACGGGTCCATTCTTTGTCTGGTAAATGCCTTAGGATGACGAATGTCTACATTGCAAACCTCTGACATGTAAGTGCCATAGTGTTTCTTTTTCTGTTCTTCCGGGGGAATCCCTCTCGGGGGAGAAATACCATAACTACTATGGAAACGGTCCGTATTGACTTCAATCGCGCGTTTGATATGGGCCATTAGTGGTTCTCGCAGGGCACAAAGTTGTGAAGTGTCATTGTGAAGATATGTAACAGTTTTGCCAGTAAGTGAGCTTACGTGCCATTGGTTGCGGTTATAATAAAAATGATCTTCTTTTTCCGGGGTAAAATCAAAATGCGAAGGGTGGTAAAGAAGATCATGTTCTATTAGAAAAATAGCGTCTGTCTGGCACTGTTCCAAACCTTCGTAAATTTGTTTATACATAGAAAGAAGAGAATTTTCCAAGTCCATGACAGTGTTGATTCCAAAATCAATTGGCTTTTGGGAAATGGAGTAAATCGGGAATCCCCATTGCTCCATGCATTTGTTGAGTTGTTTCTGACAAGCTAAGAAAATATTTTCGTCAGGTTTGTTATTGGTGTAATATACTAATCCTTTAGTCATCCGGTTAGAAATAGGACGCGGACACGAAATGTATCCTGCGCTTCATAATTGTTGATTAGCCTTGATTTTCTTCTGAATATCATAGTTGTAATCATGCGTCCGCGATTTCTAACGGGACCATTGTTTTACAAACCACCATGAAGGGCATTTGTCGCTTTTGTTTACCCCTATCGTCTTATCAGTAAGATATAAAGGACTGATTTTGTGTACGGAGACGTAATCATCAACAGCATCCCTAACATTAATATCAAATTTGTGACGATATTCTCCGGGGAGGATGTAGTCATGTCCGCTAACGATACCACCCGGGCGTACTCTTCTGGCCCAGAGAATAATGTCTGTCATCACATAATCGTATGAGTGATCCCCATCTATGTATACAAAATCCAATGAGCCGTAGGGAATATCTTGTACCGCCTCTTCGCTAAATTTCTCAATCAGGGTAAAATCTCTGTCCTTCATTCTGCCTGCCGTTGCGTTTTTATTACGCTCATAGCGTGGTACTGTTTTATGCCGTGTTGAAGTTGGTTGATCCGCAAACGTCTCAACGCCATAGAGCTTTAACCCTGGAATACGCCTAAACATTTCTCTGGCATTTCTTGCTCTGAATACTCCTATTTCGGCGCCTACTTTGAATCCTAACTGCGCAAATAGTTCATAAAGATTTTTTCTTAACATGCCTGGAATTACTTGTGGCATATTAAGATTAGGATTCAGTCCGTATTTTTCTAAAAGATAATCGGTGGTATTCATTTGAATATATTTAAATTTGAAGTATTACTAACAACAGAAGTTCTCGGTACATTTACTAAGTCATATTCCCAATGATAAATGTTTTTAAACTTCGACCAAAGTTTTTTATATCCATAATGATGCTCTGCTTCTTCCTGTGTGTCGTGTAAAACAATATATTGGGCATGTTTTTTTAATCTTAAAGCATCTGTAGTTCTTCTTTTTGCAGTATGGTCAATTAAAACGACACTCCATTTCTTTTTGTCAAAATCCTCTTTGTCCCAGTCAGTAACAAAGTTAACCTCATGAGTCTCGGTTCTAAATTTTCTGGCAAATTTATAATACTCTTGAACATCTTCATAGGTAACTAGTTTTCTGCCTTGTTCTGCACAAAGCCAATGAAGTAGGGGGGTACTGAATAAACCAGAACCTAGCTCCAAAATAGGTCCGTCTGTATTTTGAACGGTCTTAATTAAAACTGGAAAATATGATGACCAACCTTGTCCAAATTTCATAAGAATTTACTCCTTAAATCTTTAACGTTTCCCCAATAAGGTAAATTCTTGCTGATATTTTCCGCCCCCCTTTTTATACCAGTGATAAAAGTAATCCCATTCTTAGTTTTTATGGAAATACATGGGTTTTCTCCGTGGAAAAAAGTATAGGGTTCATTGTAATAAGGAGAGATATGTGATTTGAGTTCTTTATAGCTTTTATTGTACCAGGTAGGAAATTGTTCAAGATACTTTTCTAACAAATCAATAAAGTATTTCCGCCTAACAATTTGTGCTCCCTCAGAATAATGTTTTCTATGAAAATTATAACGTTTATATTTTTTATCGTTATCCAACCACATAATCCAAATATTATCGCAACGATAAATATTTTCACCTTTTGGTTCAAACTGAAAATATTCGGGTGAATAAAGAAAATCTGATTCAGCCATAATGAGATACTTAGTTGTAGCAGTTTTGGCTCCAATAATAATTTGCCGCCACTCATTCACATAGGACTGTCCTACCTCTCCTACACAAATATTCTTACCTAATTTCATTGGTTTTTGTGAAACACTAACAATTGGAACATCACCACAATTTTCAAGAAGACAGTCGATAATTTTTTGTTCAAAGGCAGGATCTTCGTGATTTGATGTGTAATATATTATTGTCTTATTCATTTAAGCTCAGCTAAAAATTCATCAAATCTACCCAGCGTTTTGCCCCAACCAGGTATTCCGTCCGATTCTTTCCATCCTCTGCGGCTCCTTTCGGAACGAAATTCAGCCTTTGTCATTCGTGGCCTCGACAAAGTATTGGGATGCCTAATATCTATATTGGGAACTTTTGACACATAAGTACCAGCGTGTTTTCCTCTCTGTTCCTCTGGTGGGATACCCCTAGGCGGAGCAATACCGTAGCTGGCGTGGAAACGATCCGTATTTACTTCAATCGCACGTTTAATATGAGCCATTAGAGGTTCTCTGAAGGCGGAAAGTTCCGTGGTATTGTTATGGAGATAAAAAACAGTGTTGCCAGTATCAGAACTAACATGCCATTCGTTGCGGTTATAATAGAAATGACCTGTCCTTTTTGGAGTAAAATCAAAATGTGAAGGATGGTACAGCACATCATGTTCTGCCAAAAAAACAATATCAGTTTTGCACTCCTCAAGACCTTTAAGAATTTGTCTATACATCGAAAGAAGAGAACTCTCTAAATTCATTACGAAATTTTGTCCAAAATCAATCGGTTTTTGGGAAACGGAGATGATAGGAAATTTCCATATCTCCATACATTTTTTAAGCTGTTTCTGACAAGCTAAGAAGATATTTTCGGCAAGAATATTATTGGTATAGTAAACAACCCCTTTTGTCATTTTTAGCATGGACGGCTGTCTATTTGCATCATGATCCTATGACATTAGGCCAAATTTCTTCCAATTTAACCCAGAACCAGGAGGGATAGATATCTCCTTTTGCCTCGTAGTGCTTTTCGTCTGTTATATAAAACCTAATACCATGGACACTCGTGTAATCATTAATAGCTTGCGTAACTTTTACCCTTCTTCCTGATTTATCATTATCAAAAAAGTAATCATGCCCGCTCATAATTCCGCCTTTTCTAACTTTCCGGCCCCATTTAATAATATCCTGCATGACCGAATCGTATGAATGGTCAGAATCTATGTATACGAAATCGACAGAGTTATCTTCCATTTTGTCGGCCATATTCTCACTAAAACCCTGAAGTAATGTGAAATTTTTGCCATTCATTCGTTTGAGGCATTGATTCTTGCAATCTTGAAACCACTTATCATCCCAGTTTCTGAGCTTAGCATGATACATGTGACTAGCTTGAGGATGATGTTTATATGCGTCAACTCCGTACAATTTCAGGTTCGGAATAATCTCAAACATTGTTTGTGCGTTCTTGCCTTTTTCTGTTCCCACTTCAACACCGGTCGTAAACCCCAATTCTGAAAATAATCTATACATATCTTCACGAAGAAACCCTTCAAGTCTGTGGGGATTGTCTTTGTGCGGCCCAAACTTTTTTTCTAAATATTCAACGGTATTCATACGACTTCGAATTCTGGCAGGGGAATGATGAATTTAGATTTTACCCCGTTTGCCCGCCAATTTTTAATTATATAATCGCTGTAATGCCAAGCAAGAATAAGCACATAATCCGGTTTTTCTTTTAAAATAATTTCATTGCTTACTATCGGAGTATGGGTTCCCGGTATGTACTTGCCAACCTTTTCCGTCCCCGGTAGTTGAGCGACATACGGTAAAATCGTTTTATCAAGACCATAGTGATTAAGCAGTACCACCCCCCTAGTTGGACATGAATCGGCTACAAGCCTTAGACCTTCTCTCTTAACTTTTCGAACCAAATCCCAAAATTGCCCCTTCTGCGCAGTGACCCTCTCCCTAAACTTAGCCCATTCCTTTGGATCAAACAGGCGAGCATCCTCTTCGGCTTTTAATAGTTTTTTTACCATAGGACTAATGGGATGTTTTCCTTTCAAACCCGCAGACACTTCTATACTACCTTCACGTGTAGGTACTCTTTTGGCATCAAAAACCTCCATGCCATAATAGGGGAATAACTTGACTAATGATTTTAGGCTATAAATACGAATATGATCATGGTAAATTTCATCAAACTGATTACCTTCAAAAACATCAAGAAGATATTGGCTTTCACTAACGACTACCCCTTTTTTATCTAATAAGGCGCTTATGCCATCCATAACTTCTCCTAATGCTGCCATGTGCGCAAAGACATTAGTCATTGTAATTATCTTTGCGCGACCATGTCTTTTTACGATATCCTCGGCCACCGCTTTGTTAAAAAAATCTTGGTGGGTAGGAATTCCATCTGCTAGTGCAACTTTAGCCATATTAGTTGGTTCTACTCCTATAACTTTCATGTCCCTCTTTTTAAAAAATGACAAGAGAGTACCGTCATTAGAACCTATATCAACAACAAATGAATTAGGTTCTAATTTGTTTTTTAAGATAATATCATCAGCGAGTCTTTCGAGATGTTCCTTTAGGGGAACTGATATACCAGGACGATAAGTATAATCGGCAGGAAAACAAATGCCACTTCCTACAACGTAATCTATTTGCCCAAGTCCTGATTCTGGGCAGATCATCAGTCTTAGGGGATAGTAAATTTCCGGATCTCGGAGTGTTTCTTCTGTCAGTAGAGTCCCACAGGGTGGTTGAAAACCAAGATCAATAGCTTCGAATAAATCCTTCGAGCCAGTAATTTGGCAGTAATCCAACCTGCCAACTTTAATATCGTGTTTAATCATAAGCGGAGCTTTTCTGCGAATAAGCGGAGCTTGCGGTCCTCGTCCCTTGACGAACTCGGGACTGCGGGCCTAAAAAAAATTGTTTGATTGTTTTGCAAATAAATCTCACGTCGGATTTATCAATTTTACAGTTTAAGGGCAAACACAGATATCTTGACTCAACCCAATTCATATTTGGAAGGCTTTGACGCCTGTTACCAAAAATTTTAAATATGTCATTTCGTATGTGCACTAAATTGCATTCAATCCCTTTTTTGATCAGATAGGATGCCAATTGATTACGTTTCTCGGTGAGGATAGTCAGTAACCAGTACGTGCCGCCAGCTACTACTTGCACTTCTTCGATAGAACTTAATCCTTTACGATATTCAACAGCTAATTCTTGCCTATATTTAATAACTGTATCTAAATCCGGCAATGCCGCCAGTCCAAAACTGGCATCTACATCTGTAGGCTGAAATTTGTAACCGGCTTCTTCGATATCAAAATTTACTTCCCTTCTTTCCCATGGTTTGAAATTATTTTTTTTCTTTATATCTCTTTCGGTTCCGAACCACCTCAACTTTTTAGCTCGCGTATATTCTTTTTTGTTGTTTAAGATTAGCATTCCGCCGTCAGCAGTTGTTATATGTTTAATTGCCTGAAAGGAATAGCAAATATAATCTCCTTTAGTAGGTGCAAGATATTGGGCAGAGTCAACTATCAATGGGACTTTATATTTTTTAGAAATAGAATAAATTTTCTGATTAAAATGAATTCCTCCTAAATGAACTCCAACTACTGCTTTTGCTTTATGGGCTTGCAAAAGCCCTTCGAGAAAGTTGGGATCGATGTTTAAAGTATCTCGCTCTATATCACAAAATAACAATCTACATTTCCGCCTTATAAGACCGACTTGCCCCGCAATGGAATCCAAAACTGGGATAATTACTTTGTCACCTTTTTTGAGGTCGAGAAGATGGTATGCCAATTCTAATGCTGATGTTGCTGAATTTACCATTAGTGCATATTTATAACCCATTTTGTTGGCGAACTTCTTTTCAAAGAGATCAACTTTTGGACCCTGGCCAATCCATCTGCTATCTAAAGTATTTGAAAGTTGTTGCAGAATTTTCTTTTTAGGGATATATGGATAAAACAAGGGAATCACAATTGTTGTGCTAAGATTTTTATAAAGTTGCGGCTTTTTTCTCTTTCTTGTGTCCCGCCGCTATAATGGCGTTTGATATGGGCATGAGCATACCAAGTAGTTTTGTTTACAATTACTCTGCCGTCTGCATGCCTGCACTTTAAGGCAATTTCAAGCGCTTCGCTTCCTAATTTCCCAAAGTTTTGGTCATCTAGAAGACCTAATTTGTAGAAAAAGTCCTTGGTTATAAAATAACAACTGCCTTGAAATACCTCCGTATCGTCCAGTAGTTTCTTTTTGAGGTTGGGGTCACGGTTTTTATCGTTATCTTTATGTCCTTTATAACTTCTTCCTACGAACATGTAATCTATATCCGGTTTATCCGTATCTACTAGTTCCCATTTGTAGGGATCAAATCGTTTGCGTCTTGGTGTCTGTACCCAATTCTCTTGGTGTACTGCCTTAAGTTTTTCGTCAACCCCTTCTGCTACCATGCAATGGGCATCAAGCTTCATAATATATTTACCAGAAGCTACTGCAACGGCTTGGTTGATAGCAGTTCTCATACCTCTGGGTTTTCGATTGTGAATATATCTGACACCTTCAACAGGTTCTTCTCCATCGCCGTCGAGAACAACTATAATTTCAAAAGGCTCCTTAAATTTAGCCTTAATATCTAATATGGTCTGTTTTAAAAATTCTTCTTTTCTCGAAGGAATAATTACGCTTATATCTTCCATTGTTTTCTAATCTCCTCATAATACGGCCTCCAGAGGTCATGCGCGTATTTCAAGTTTGGGTAAAAATCGGTATTTCCATACCTGTGGGTTCGTTGGAAGCTGACATGTTTGTGGGCAAACCAGGTTTTTTTGTTGACCATAAGTTTTCCGCCCGCTTTCCAGGTTTTGAATACCATCTCGTGTGAATCCTGGTACATAGGTCCGTAACCTTCGGTTTGGAGTTCACCTATTACTCTGTCCCACCAGCTTCTTTTCATAACCCAGACGCTTCCCTGCATAGCCATGGTTTCGTCAATTTCGATATTTTTTCTTTCCTCCTGTCTTTCCTTCCATGGGATGCCTGTAAATTTTTTGGTATATTTGGCGGTTTGTATGGACAGCTTTTCGTAATCAACATAAGGCAAGTCCATAACCTGCCATTTAACGGGGTCGAGAAAATAGCGTCTTGCCGTTAAAATCCAGTTATCCTGACAAGCGTCGGTCATGGCTTTGTCAAAACCTTTAGCAAACATACAGTGCTCGTCTGAACGCATGATAAACTCTCCTCTTGAGACTGATACACCGGCGTTGATTGCATCCCTCATACCTCTGTTTTTGCCTAAATGGATATACCTTACCCTGGGGTCGTTTGTGATCTCAAATGTCGGCCAATACCCGTCGAATACTGCTATGATTTCGAGTTCATTTCCTAATGCAGAATTCACCAAAAGGGAATCAACGGTTTTTTTAAGTGAAGGATCTTTATAAGATGGGATTATGACAGAAAGCATACCTTTATTCCTGACTGGGATCTTGGAAAAGTGAGCTTGGTGTGCATCATGGAACGATTTTTAAAACTGTAGAATTTCATGCAGTAGTTTTACAATCTAACCGGCAAAAAATCAACCCCGTTAGAAGTCTGCACAAAAAAATTTCAAGAAAATTTTTTTGTAACTCGGCTGATAAATGACGACTTCTAACGGGGTTAAGACATTAGGTATTTGCGAGCTTGTTAAAAACCCCTTTACTCTTCGAACGAAGTGAGAAGTTTGATAGTTCTCGCTACGCTCGAACAATAAAGGTTTTCAGCAGACTCTGGTCTTTGCAATATTGCCTGCGATGTTATTTACTAAATTAGGATGTTTTGGGGCATACGTCTTCCCAGTTTGTGGATGTTTAGTCTAATTGCCGTGGCCGGACTGCTTGGGGCTGGCTATTTAATCTTGAGCCGCGGGGCGGATACGTCAACTGGCGGGCAGCTTTCCCGGCGGGAGGCGACAATCGCCAGAGCCGGGGCGAGTAATATAGCATCTTTCTTCCAGGTGTTTGGTCCGTCAGTCGTAGTCCTTTCTCAACTCTCCAGTATGGAGAGTTTAGGAACGGAAACTCTCGAGGATATGGATACATTTGTAGACCAGTGGCGCGACATTGGGCTTGTTGGAGGGGTTGTGTTAACGGATAGAAATGGAGTAGTTCAGCTTAATTCTAACGCATTGAGGACTTCGGATATTGGTGCATCCCTGGCCGATCGGGATTATTTTGTCTGGGCTAAAGGTAAGTCGAAAGAGGGAGAATATTTTATAGGCCAACCGGTAGTTAGTCGATTGGGTGCCACGAAGGATCAAATTATCGTTCCCGTGGCCGCCTCAGTATATCAAAATAAAGCTTTTGTGGGGGTCATATCCGCATCAGTGAAACTAAAGCCTTTAACCGAACGCTATTTGGGCTTGATTAAAATCTCAGAGCGCACAAGTGTTTATCTGTTGAGTGAGCAGGGGGAACCGCTTTATAGCAATTCAGGCAGCCAAACTCTGAGCGATAATCTTAAAAAGGCGCTTTCTACAACCAAAGAAGGAGGTCAATTGCGGGCAGAAGGACAGTCGATTGCTTATTCTCCGGTATCGCTGGGCAGTCAAAACTGGTTGTTGATTGTCTCTTCGCCCATTGGCGAAGTTTCGAGTATACCTTTCTATATTCGGCAAGTGGCGGTACTTCTTTCGGTATCTTTGACTACTCTGACTTTGGGAGTGTACGTTAGCCGGCAAAGTCAGAAGAGAAAATCACGTCAAATAAGGCCGTGATTTTCTGATTTTCGCTTCTCGCTCAAAATAGATTGTAGTAGTAGTCGTACCTTAGATTTTCGCGATTTTTCCAGTTACCGGGAAGGTCGGAGTCGCCTTTGGCGTAACGAAAATTATTATTACTTGAATCTTCGCGCATGATGAGCCAAGCTCCGGTGTAGTTAATAAAGCCATAATAGGTAACAAGGCCTTCTTCCATTATCTCGGAAATTTTATAGCCGTCGGTGGGTGAGGCACTGGCCAGTCCAGACTGGTTGCCGTCTGTTACACGTGGAGGGTTTATCATAGATTGCCCAGCTGTGCCAAAAATGAGAGACTCGACTCTTCTGCCTAGTAGCGAGAAGAGGAAAAAAGAGATTCCTGTTGCTCCAATTAGTTTAATAAAGGCCCGCTTGTCGATATCGGAGATGTAGGCAATTTCCTTATTTGGGTTAGGAGTTTCACTTTTGTCATGGCTCAATTTTGTCGGGGGTAGCTGGACAGCAATGTTCGGCTGTACCAGGACAGTTCGCGGGAATAGTTTAAATACTAAGAAAATGAGGGTGGGGTAAATGACAATGGCGACAGCCAGTTGGGAGTAAGTTGTGGCGGTTACAAAGCCGAAGATTATAAGTAAGCCGGCTATTACAAGCAGGAGGTATGTTAGGGTTTTAGTCATTATTTATTGTCTTCTCTTTTTCGATATATTGAGAAAATATGAAGCCATATGTGCCTTCTGGCAGGGCCACCTGATAAAAACCAGAATCTTCGGAAATGAACTCAAATTTTTCTCCTGCTTTAGCCTCACCTATCTTGTTAGATTTAATAGATGGATTTTCCCTGATGTCGACTGGATCTTTTGTGTTTGTGATTATAAGTATTGTTTTAGGTTCAGGAATGGTTGTTGGAGGTGGAGTTGTGATGGGTGAGGGAGAGTAGGGTGAGGTAGATGCTATGACTGAAGTTGTGTGTTCTCCTAGGGTGGCTGAGGCTGCTGAATAATTGTGTACGTTTCTTATCCCAATGCCGAGCAGAAGGACAAAGATAGCGCTAGTTACCAATAATTCAGGGATTCTGGACCAGGGCTGTAGTTCTACCTTTTTAAGGTCTCTCCTTTCAAGGTGCTTATCGGCCTTTTCGATTGTGATCTCGTCGAGAAGCTCTAATTCATGCTTATCGGGGGTATATTTTTCTACAAAGTCTTTGTAATTGCCACTGATATTTTTAAGGGAAAGAACAACATTTGTTTTCACCCAAGAAGTGTGTTTTTGGCCTGAAAATTCAGGATAAGATGAGTAGCCGCCTTCCTTATGAAGGTACCGGGTTAAAAGCAAAAGACTTTGTTCGTCCTTTATGACAACCGACTTATAGGGGCCATCGAAAAGAGACCCGGTGTGATTATATTTTTTATTGAAATACATCGAGTATCTTGTGCAAAGCGATCTGATTAGTGCTTGCAAGGATTTTTGGGTTCTTTGATGAATAAGTAGGTGAAAATGATCCGGGCTTAGGCTGTAGGCGAGGAGTTCCACTTGGTTGAAGTAGTTTTTTGGCTGGTGAGGCACGCCCGTGAAGGTGCGTCCGTTGACAATGAATTCTTTTTTAGTGCTCTCGGGAGCTTTGGGCGCAGTAAGATAGTCTTCCAGATAGCCTAGAAAGACCTGATAGTCAACATCGTCTGCGAAAATGTTCCTGTTTTCAATGCCCCTGTTGTAGACATGGCAATATGTTCCACCTTCAGCTACCCTCTGAAGGTTTTTGGCAGGCATAATTTAATGTTAACTTGAAAGCAGATACTCTGCAAGTAGGATGTTGAAAATCGAATCATGTCAACAAAATAAGCGTTTATCCAGATCTTTATTTGTGGTAATCTATCTAATGTTATGGTTCGGGTTGCTATTAACGGTTTTGGAAGAATTGGCAGAAGTGCTTTTAAGGTTTGGTTCGAAAAGCACAGGGATGAGATGGAGATTGTTGCTGTTAATGATTTAACGGACGCGAAAACTCTAGCCCAACTTCTTAAATACGATTCTAATTATGGTATTTGGGAGCACGAAGTGGAGGGGACAAATGTAACAGAGGGATCAGATGATCCAGAGGGAGAAAAGGTTGGAGTAATAAAGGTAGACGGGGTGGAGATTGCTACATACGCGACGAAAGAGCCGGCAAAATTACCTTGGGGAGAGCTTGGTATTGATGTTGTAATTGAGTCGACAGGAAGGTTTACAGACGAAGAGGGAATGCGAGGACATTTGACTGCAGGAGCCAAGAAAGTAGTATTGAGTGCACCGGCAAAAGGTGGAAATGTAGGTACTTTTTTACTCGGAGTAAACGAAGACGAATACAAAGGCGAAGAACTTATAAATAACGGTTCTTGCACAACAAATAGTATTGCCCCGGTTGCCAAAATAATGGAGGAAAAGTTCGGAGTCAAAAAAGCGATGATGACGACGGTCCATGCTTATACAGCAGATCAACAACTTCAAGACGGTCCACATAAAGATTTAAGAAGAGCGAGGGCGGCTGCCGAAAACATCGTTCCTACAACTACAGGTGCTGCCATTTCTACGGGAGAGGTAATACCGAAGCTTAAGGGCGAATTTGATGGCGTCGCGATCAGGGTTCCGGTTGCGGTCGGATCTATTTCGGATTTCACTTTTTTGCTGGAGAAGGAAGTAACAGTCGACGAAGTGAATAAAGCCTTTGAGGAGGCCGCAGGTGACCCGAGATACAAGGGAATTTTGGCGGTAACACGAGAGCAAATAGTTTCCAGTGACATTGTTGGCAGAAGTGAATCTTCGATTGTTGACCTATCTTTAACGAAAGTTGTGGGTGGAGATATGGTCAAGGTATTCGCCTGGTACGATAACGAATTTGGATATGCGAATCGATTGATCGAGCAGGTTATTCAAGTAGGTACACACTAACAACTTCTAATCCCGCTTCGCGGAATGGTACGATATCAGCCTCGTTCCGCTCGCTGATAGTTTTGAAAATCGTAGATTTTCAAAGATAATGAATGGGGATATTCCAATCGTTTGATTGAGCAAGTTATTCAGGTTGGAAACCACTAGATAATTTTCTCCAGGTTGCTTTTTTCGAATTCGTAAGTTTAGAATTTATTTATCAATCTGCCCCTATTTTTATGGAACAAGAACCCTCAGTACACAGGGAGGTACGGGAATTAGTTAATTCGTTTCCAAACGATCATCGAGTTGAGGATGTCCGAGTTGGAGTCCCAGAGTCTGGTTTGATGGTGAACCGTGACGAGTTTTTAAGAGGGACTCTTTTTAAATTGGCTTTCTCTGCTTATTCTTGCATGCTGAATAATCCTGGTCATGAGTGGTCGATGGAAGAAATTTATGACAAGTCTCTAGAAGAGTCGCATGAAGACGACGAGGGGGGCCGTCTAAAATCTGCAATTACAGTACTTGTTTACGACTTAAATGAGAATAGGTTATTGGTATTTGATGGGGATAATCGAGTTATTACTGATGGAAATTCCACGTTTAGGTTAAAAGGAGGCACAGTAGATATCTACAATTACGCTATCCATTTAGCAGAAAGTGCAGGCGTTGATCCGTCCGAAGTCGAAAAATATAAAGAGTTCATAAATTTTTTCAAGAGAGGAAATCAGCAAAGTGAGGAACAACCAAGCAGAGAGAGGAATGAAATAGCAAGTATTGCTTATGAAATGGTGCAGAGGATTTTACCAGAAGAACCAGATAGAGATAAACCGCCAAAAGTTCTTACTAGGCGAACTATAGAGAGGCTATATTTGCGTGGTCGCGAAGGCATGGACAAGAAGTACCATGAAAAGGTTCGAGTAGTCGCCGCCCTTTTTGTTCATAGACTAGCATTTAGAGGATTATTGGTTAATAGGGACCACCAAAAGCCGTTGGCTCGGAATACTCATTTCAGACTTAAGGGTAGGTTGTTTTTAGCCGAGCTCTATGACTTTAAAGCGGATCTTGCAGAAGAAGCAGGTTTGGAACCCGAGGCTGTAGGAGTGCTCAGAGAATCCGCAAGAATTCACAGAGGGGAGTAGTTTTGTCTGTGCGTATTTTTAGAAGAGAAAACCCGCAGTAATTTCTAAAGGTTTGACGGTTCAGCTGTGTCTTTTAGATTCATTATAATCGTAACCCCGTTTCTATTTTTGAAAATAAAAGGATAACCACGGTCGTTGCCTTTGAATTTTAAATCGACGTAGGCTTTTTTCATATTTTCGAAAGCGGCAGTGTCTGTTTGGTATTCGTCGTCTGACTCTCGATGAAATAGTTCGTGTCTAAACTGGAAGCTAAGCGGTCGGTCTCTAAACCTATATTCTTGGCCGTTAAACTCAAAAGGGTTGTCGCTGAACCAAGGGGGTGGAGTGAAAGATTGGTATGGATGAGGTTCCATGACACCTCCGACTGCAAGGAAAAGATAAATTTTGTCGGCGTATTCGGGATGTTCCGCAAAAAGTTTTTCGGCTCTTTTTTCCCGGGGAGTAGCTAGGCGGCCTTCAACCTTATAGTTAGATAGCATGGCAGGGGTATACTTTCCGCCCACATTGCTGAATTCTTTTTCTTTTAGTAATTCCTCTCGAGATCTGAGTGGTAGCTTGCTTAATATATCTTGTACGAATTCTAGTGATTTTCCATATTCCCGCATGTTTTCCAGAGCGAGTTCCCTCTTAGCTTGATCTTGGGGATTGCCGGTGTACTCAAGCCGAGATTCTTCAATTTTTTCAATGAAGTCGGAGTGTAACTCCCTCAGATACTCTCGGTCTTCGCCTGGTAAATCATTTGTGGCTAACCAAATGTCTCGGGCTTCCTGGGGTAATTTTTGGATTGCGTTTGCGCTAACGGAGTCGGAGTCTACCAAAACGATAACAACTTCCCCTATCTTTCCTTCTTTTGCTTCTTGAAATAATCGGAATTGATCCAACGCGTCGTCTCTTAAGTAGAGCTCCGTGCCGGGTGTGTCGATAATTCTAATGTGAGCTTCTTCAAGTTGTTCTGGTGTCAATACATCCTGGGGGATTTCGAGTTGAGGAGTTCTTTGATTTTCTGTCAGGTTTCCGGCCGGCGCCAAATTATTGTCCTGTTTGATCAGCTGACTTTTGGATTTGGCTTCTGCCGGACTTGCGTATGATTGGGGGTCTAATTGGAAATGGGTTTTTGCAGGAGCTTCGGCTCTGTTTTCCGTTCCAATTAAGGCTTTGCCGGCAAGACCAGCAATACCTATTCCAGCTCCACGAAGGAGTGATCTTCTGGAAATTTGTCTCGGTCTGGGTTGTTCGGATTCTGGCTCTGCCATGTTCTAAATTTAGTATTGCAGATACGAAGGCTTTAATACAATTGAATCCCTTGCTCCAATCTTCTATTTCTGATATACCCTTTTTGAAGAAGAGTATTACGGGAATTAAGAGTACCAAGAGTATCATGAGCTATATTCGAGTGTCATTCTGAACCGAAGGTGAAGAATCTAGATCCTTCGTTTCACTCAGGATGACATTACTTGTGGTATTCGTGATACCCAGACTACTCGTGGTACTCTTAAACTGCCATGGATTTATCTAAAATTTATCCCGCGAGACCTCTTGAGGTGCACAAAGGCAACTATGGAAGCCTGATGGTCGTCGCGTCTTCGAAACTTTATTCCGGATCGGCGACGCTCGCCGCAGTTTCCGCGGTTCGCGCCGGTGTTGATCTTGTTACGGTTTGCTCCCCGCAGAGAGCTGCCGATATAGCCGCCAATACTCTTCCCGATTTGATGACGTTGCCTCTCCGTGGAGACAAATTAACCGGAAGACACGTCAGTTCCATTTTGGATACTGCGCACCTAAGACGGATAAATGCTGTGGTTATGGGGTGTGGATTGGGGAGGAATGCCTCCACAATTTCCGCGATTCATAAAATAATTGGCAAGCTCTCGATCCCCATGGTTTTGGACGCGGACGCGCTTTTCGCGATTGCCCAAAGACCGGATGTTGTTTCTGGTAAACATGTAGTTTTGACGCCGCATGCGGGAGAGCTCGCGATACTTTTGGGACAAAAAGAAATTATGGGCGGTTTTGAGTCTAAATTGGTTGCAGCAAAACAAGCCGCCACAAAATATCATGCTGTAGTTTTATTGAAGGGGAATGTTGATATTGTGACAGATGGACAAACGACAATTACGAATAATTCTGGTACACCATTTATGACGAAGGGTGGGTTTGGAGATTGTTTGGCGGGGATAGTTGGAGCACTCTTGTGCCGTGGAGTTGGGCTGATTGAGTCTGCTCACGTAGGCGCGTATATATGTGGAAGGGCAGGAGAGTTGGCAGCAAGAGAAAAGGGCGAAGGGTTAGTTGCTTCGGATATATTTGAAAAAATTCCCCGAGTAATTCACACATAAAAAAGTTGACAGTTGTCGGTTGACAGTTTGCAGTTCGCTGCATGTTTAACTTCGAGAAACTTGAGGTCTACCATGAGTCTGTTTTTTTGGCTCTATAGATTTATAAAATTACAAGGAAATTTCCGAAAGAAGAACTTTTCGGTTTAAGTAGTCAGCTAAGAAGAGCAGCGGTATCAATTTCTCTGAACATTGCAGAGGGTTCATCTAGAGGATCTAAGGATTTTTGCCGTTTCCTTGATATTTCTAGAGGTTCTTGTTATGAACTAGTTCCACTGCTAAAGCTTTCTGTCGAACTTAAATATATTGATAAAGTGGAGTATGATCGGATGTATGGACTGTTTAACAATCTAACTACGAGAATTAATGCTTTGAAAAAATCTGTTAACCGTAAACTGATAACTGTAGACTCATAATTTACCCAAATTTTAGCTTGTTGACAGCCTCGAGATGCGTTGGTATACTTTGATCCGTGATATTTGTCACCTGTCGAAATCGGCAGACCAAGGGGACTAATTTTTTTATGTTGAACAACACATTTTCCTACACCAAGCGTGCGGTTTTTTGCGCGTAAAAGTTGGAAATTTTCAAGTAATAAAAAAATAATCTCCATCACAATTTAACCCTCCTTCGTTCTGCATAGCAGAACTTCGGAAGGGCAAGCCCCACTTCGCCAAGGCTACGTGGGGCAAGCAAAAGGATCAGGTAACAAGTGACGCGTTTTTTGTGTCGCTTCCCTCGAAAGATGCGATTAACGCGCGTTTTCGAGGGCCCGTAGTTCACCTGGTAGAACATCGCACTTGCACTGCGAAGGTAAGCGGTTCGAGTCCGCTCGGGTCCACACTTCGATCTGCAAAGCAGATCTCTGTGTAAACTATTACGAGCGTAGTTTGAGATTAATTAACAAATTACGACAGTAAGAAGTTTATCCTGAACCAACAAAGGTTGGTGAAGGGCTCTTTAACAACAGAATAAGTATGTAAAGACCAATTAAAAGAAATTTAGTTTTAAAAGTTTTGTACTTTTAAAACTGGATGGAATGGATCTAAAAAAGAGCTTAATAATACTCAATAAGCTCTAGAAAATATGGTTCCGTATTTTATTGAGACTACCTTTTTAGTTTCGATGTAGTACGGGATAAAGGTAAATATGCGTTTAATGGATGCCTTGGTACAACACACCGAAGAAGGACGTGGAGGGCTGCGATAAGTACCGGTTAGCTGCCGTCAAGCTATGACCCGGTAATTTCCGAATGGGGAAACCCCAGTTTTAAACTGACTCTATATTGAATACATAGGTATAGAGAGGGCACCGCCTGAACTGAAACATCTAAGTAAGGCGAGGAAAAGAAAACAATTAGTGATTCCCTGAGTAGTGGCGAGCGAAAGGGGAACAGCCTAAACCGAGTCTTCGGACTCGGGGTTGCGGGACTCAAATGTGAGACCACTTGAAATAGCTGAACAACCCGGAATGGTTGACCACAGGAAGTGAAAGTCTTGTAAGCGAAATTTTAAGCGGCTCTATGAGTATCCCAAGTACTGCGGGGCACGTGGAATCCTGCAGGAATCTGGCTCGACCATGAGCTAAGGCTAAATATGTGTTGTGACCGATAGTGAACTAGTACCGTGAGGGAAAGGTGAAAGAGTACCCCGGAAGGGGAATGAAAAGTACCTGAAATTAAACGCTAACAAGCAGTGGGAGCTCGGATTTATCCGGGTGACCGCGTGCCTATTGAAGAATGAACCGGTGAGTTTACATTTTCGTGCACGTTTAAGTCAGTAATTCTGACGGAGGCAAAGGGAAACCAAGTCTTAATAGGGCGATTTATTGCACATGATGTATGACCCGAAACCGCGTGAGCTAACCATGACCAGGGTGAAGCTTGCTTAACGGCAAGTGGAGGCCCGAACCCGTGTCAGCTGCAAGTGGCTGGGATGAGTTGTGGCTAGGGGTGATATGCCAATCGAACGCGGAGATAGCTGGTTCTCCCCGAAATATATCTAGGTATAGCCCATATTAACTACGTACTGGGGGTAGAGCACTGAATGGATCGTTGCGCACTTGTGTGTAGCATTCAATCAAACTCCGAATACCGGTACGACTACGTATGGAGTCAGTCCGTGAGGGCTAAGCCTTACTGGGCTAAAGGGAAACATCCCAGATCCAAAGCTAAGGTCCCTAAGTGTATCTTAAGTGTTAAAGGTAGTATTTACGTTTAGACAGCAAGGAAGTTGGCTCAGAGGCAGCCATCTTTTAAAGAAAGCGTAATAGCTCACTTGTCGATTCCGCCTTCGGGCGGAGGGCGTAGATGCGCCGAAAATGTACCGGGGCTAAAGATATCACCGAAGCTTGGAATTATGCCGCAAGGCATAGTGGTAGGGGAGCGTTCGCATTGCCGTGAAGTTTGCGCGTAAGCGTGAGTGGAGCGATGCGAAGTGAGAATGCCGGTATGAGTAGCGAAATCCCTGTGAGAATCAGGGACGCCGGATGTCCAAGGTTTCCTACGCAACGTTCGTCGACGTAGGGTTAGTCGGTCCTAAGGCGAGGCCAGAAGGCGTAGTCGATGGACAAGCCGTTAATATTCGGCTACTTTGGCAAAATCGTTATGAGTAAAGGGAAGACGGAGAATGAATCTTTCTGGGTCGAAATGATACGGCCTCCAAAAAGCAAGGAAGTGAAAGGTGAAAAATCTACTTTCGCGTTTATTCGAGCTTTGATGGCAAGTCGGCGCAAGCTGACAAGAGAAATCGTTTAATCTTCCAAGAAATAATCTCGTTACCAGATTTTGTCAAATCCGTACCGCAAACCGACACAGGTGGACTGGTAGAGTATACCAAGGCGAGCGAGAGAACCATCCTTAAGGAACTCGGCAATACAACTGGACGTACCTTTGGTAGATGTCCCCCCGCCCTGCGTAAGCAGTGGCGGGCGCAGTTAACGACGCTAAGCGACTGTTTAACAAAAACACAGGTCCCTGCAAAATCGAAAGATGATGTATAGGGGCTGACGCCTGCCCAGTGCCTGTAGGTCAAGCATTTGGAGTGATCTCTCCTTCGGGAGGGTGAGCCCCGGATGTAAGCCCGGGTAAACGGCAGCAGTAACTATAACTGTTCTAAGGTAGCGAAATTCCTTGTCGGGTAAGTTCCGACCCGCACGAAAGGCTGAACGACTTAGCGACTGTCTCAAGGATGGACTCGGCGAAATTGCAATGGCTGTGAAGATGCGGCCAACTTGCACCAGGACAAAAAGACCCCGTGGAGCTTTACTGCAACTTGATATTGTTTCATTTTTTGAGACTGTATAGGATAGGTGGGAGACTTCGGTCGACAGTGTAATACCACTCTTCTTAATGAATGAAACTCACTATTTGTCCTAACAAAATACGGGAGATAGGACAGTGTCTGGTGGGCAGTTTGACTGGGGCGGTCGCCTCCAAAAAGGTAACGGAGGCGTACAAAGGTCGACTCAAGTCCTACAGAAACGGACTTTTAGAGTGCAAAGGCATAAGTCGGCTTGACTGCGAGTGGTACATCACGAGCAGGTGCGAAAGCAGGTCTTAGTGATCCTTGCGTGGCTTATGGGAGCGCGCAAGCTTAACGGATAAAAGCTACCCCGGGGATAACAGGCTAATCTTTTCCAAGAGTTCATATCGACGAAAAGGTTTGGCACCTCGATGTCGGCTCACCGTATCCTCCTGCTGAAGTAGGCGGGAAGGGTTGGGCTGTTCGCCCATTAAAACGGTACGCGAGCTGGGTTCAGAACGGCGTGAGCCAGTTCGGCCTCTATCCGGTGCAAGCGTTAGATATTTGAGAGGGGTCACCTCTAGTAAGAAATTGCTACTTCCGGCAGGAATGTCGGATGACAATTCGGCTTATAACGGTGAAATCCTATTTGACTACGGGTTATGTTCGGTCCATAATTAACCCGATTAAAATGTCAAAGGATAATACCGTGGGAAGACTCTCTAAAATAGATCCAACTTCTCTTTCTTAATATTGCTGGTTTTCTAGATGGGGACGGAAGTATTATGCTTCAACTTCATCGGAGGAAGTCTGGCAAAGAAGTTTATCGAGTAAAAGCAGTAATCTGTTTTTACCAAGACAATCGATATAGAAAAGAGATTGAATGGATTAAAGAGGTTTTAGGTTGTGGTTATGTTTACACCAGGAATGACCATATATGCGAATTGCGTATAGAAGGTTTTTCGAAGGTGCTTGAAACATTAACAAACTTAAATCCATATTTGCGATTCAAAAAAAGACAAGCAGATTTAATGCTTGAAGTTATTCCGAAACTGCAGCAAAAATTGATTTTAAAGACAAATATTGATGTATGGATTAAGGAAATGCAAAGTTTGAACTATTTTTCATCGCAGAGAAATATTTTAGTAGATGTCCCCGTAACGACTGATCCAATCTTACTTTATAAAAAGTGAGTAAGGTGAGACTCATTGCTACTTGCCATTTTAGGGCAAAATTCAGAGCATGGGTCAAATGCCGACACCCTAACCCTTTAAGGACGGGTGAAGATATAGTCTGATTCTCCGAGTAATCGGAGTAAACGAAATGACGAGAGGACCGAGGTGAGCGAACCTCTGGTGTGCCAGTTGTTCCATCAGGAGCACTGCTGGGTAGCTATGTTCGTAACTGAGAAGCGCTGAAAGCATCTAAGCGCCAAACAGGCCTCAAGACTAAATATCTTAGATCCCAGAAAGACTATCTGGTTGATAGGCGGCGTGTGTAAAGGCAGTAATGTTTGTCACGCGTAAGCGTGGGTTGATTGGGAAATTGGGGATGTAGGGTGGAAGGAATATTCCTTAGCCTACTGACCCAAGTACCTAATTTTCAGCTAAGCCGTACTAATAGATCATTTAAAAAATGGTCTGCGAGAACTTTGTTCTCTAAGATCATCACCTTTATCCCGTAGTGCGTCGAAACCACTACATTTCCATCCAGTTTTATCAGGGCAAAACTTCTAAGTTTCTTCTAAAACTCCAATTACTGAAAGGTAACAAGAGGCTAAAAATTGGTCTCATAATAATAGTAGGACGAAGAGTCCGTTTTTTTGTTGGGAAACCTCGGGTAAAGGAGGTGAATATTATGGTAGAAACGTTAGAATCAAAATTATCAGCTACAGAGCAAGAAGCTGGAAACTTTCTAAAAATGAGCCTATTGGGGCATCCGCAAATGGCATCTGTTGTCGGGAGGTTAAGAAGAGAAGAGCCACTTTTTGACCTTGAAATAGAGCAATCTCAGAGCGCGGGTGAAGTTTTGGATTTCTTTGCGGATCGAGTTACTGCAGTTGAAGCTGGCAAAATTGGAAATTTACTGGACGCTTGGACGCGAGAGATTCGCGAACGAGGATCGAGTAGACATCCAAGAGGAATAATAATTTTTAAAGCTTACGCAGGTTCTATATTTGGAAGCATAGAGGTTGGTTTTGACAAGTAAGCGTCCTGGGGTTTTAATTTAAACGGTAAGTTGTCAGGTTTATGTCAAGCGTACAGCTTGACTCCAGCCTTACAATTACACTAATAAGCAGAGTAGAAGTTCCAAAAGAGGAAATTTAAGAAATGGCCCGCTTTGCTTTGACAAAACTGTCATTTAGGTGTAAAATACGGCCTATAGCATATAGACCACACACAGCAACCCCAAAGGTGCGTGTGTTTTTTTTAAGGAATCAATATGGGTGAAAGATTAACTGCGTGTACTCTAAAGGATAGAAATATCGATTTTGAAAGATTAACCGACGAAGCCGTCGCTGAAATTAAGGCATTAGACGTAGCTGCGTCTTTGGCCATTCAGGTTTTTGCTGATGATATTGGTTCCCGGGAAAGTTTAAGCGGGAGCGTTGGTAATACAAGCAGCCTGGCTGAATTGGGCGGTCTTCTTTCTGAAAGATACGGCCGTCAAACAGTAGACGCGTTTAGGGAATCAATTGCAAACTCCGCGGATAGTTTGGTAGGCACTGAAGGCCATTATGCGACGCAGGTTAGGGACAGGTTAAGCCAATGGTCCGAATCCGACTTAGAAGGAAGAGCAAAGCATCCAAAGAAAAAGGATTCCAAGAAGGCTCAAAGAAAACAGGCTTCCTCTAGCGCAGTTAAGGGAAAATTTCAAAGGCATTTAGTTAATTCGAATAGGGGACGTTAATACTTGAAATTTTAGGCTTAACAAGGTAGAATCTTGCAACTGGTGTCTCGAGCGAGGTGGAACCACTCCATCCCATTCCGAACTGGATAGTGAAACGCTTCAGCGGCGACAATAGTGCCTGGGCAACTGGGTGTGAAGATAGCTCGATGCCAGTACAAAACAACTCACCCTACCGTGAGTTTTTTTGTAGGTATCTCGCTGCGGTGCTCGTCCTTCGACTTCGCTCAGGATTGCGCGCCTAAGCTCGATGTCAGTATTAAGCAGCTCATCTTTGGGTGAGCTTTTTAAATTGGAAAGACAAATTATGGAAAGACAAGTACACAAACCAGTTGATGAACCTACCACCGCTAGCTTAGGACGGCTGGATTTTAGTGACCTGACAAGCAACCGTGAAAGCGTGAGACAAACAGATCTCGAAGAGATCGAGCTTGGTAAACTATACATGCAACAATTAAGCCGATTTCCGACTTTCCCCCCTGACAGGACAAAAACTCTATTTGAGCACATGGGGAAAAACCACACTGTTGCCGATTTAAGAAAAGATTTAAGTTTGAAGGATTGGGCTAGGGAAGACGACTTGGTAAAAATTGAAAATGTGTTCGCGGGAAGTAGCACTGTGAGGGATGTTATCGCAAATTCCAATCTCGGCTTAGCTGTTTATTTTGCCAATAAATATAGAGGTTTTATCCCATATCTGGATCTTATTCAGGCTGGAAACGAGGGCTTGATGGTTGCAATCGACAGATATGACCTTGGGTGTGAGGCAAATTTCTCTACATATGCGGAGGATTGGATAAAGCAAAGGATTAGAGCGGCGATTGTTGAATCTAAACCAATAATACCTCCTATCCATGTCTATTACGGGGTTTTGAGGGCTAAAAAAATGGCAGATGAGTTTCAGTCTGCCCAGGGACGTTATCCTTCTAGAGCAGAACTTCAAGCGCACTGGTTACAGAATGGCGGCGACAGATCCACACTTAATTCTGTCTTTGAGTTGATGAGGATGAGAACCGGAGCTGTTTCTTCACTAGAGCAAACGAATGATAGGGAAGCGACTTTTGATACGCGAGAAGATTCACAAGAAGAAAACCGTTCAAAACTTCGCGATGTAAAGCGCGCGGTTGAAAGCGGGCAGTTGAGCCAAAGAGAACAAATGGTTCTTTTATTAATATACGAGCATAGCATGACACTTTCAGAAGCAGGTGAGGTTGTGAAGGTGACCAGACAAGGTGTCGGCCAGATTCGAAAAAGGGCTCTTGGTAAAATTCGAGATAATGCGGAATCCCTTTTGGTTGCCGGAGACTAGACTTTTTTTATCCAAAAAAACCTGTTATACTTCGGGGCAGCAAATTTGAAAGCATTTTTAAATTTGGAATTTTAAACTAAGGGGTGGTTATGATTGGCGAAATTAAATCAAACTTCAAGCTCATCTAAGTCTCCAGGCCATTTGTCTATGGCCGATCTTTTGGCATCTTCAACTTACATAAGTTCTGCATTGAAGAGAGGACAAGAAGTTACTGGCAAGGTAGTTCTTGCGACTCCTCAGGAAATCCTTGTCGATATCGGAGCGAAATCCGAAGGCATAATTGCGGGTAAAGAGCTCCCACTTTCTAAAGACGAAATTTCCAAAATTAGTATTGGTGACAATATAGAGGCGATGGTTCTTTACCCTGAAAACGATGCGGGGCAGGTAGTTCTGACATTAAGAAGACTTTCCGGAGAAAATAGGTGGAAAGAACTCGAAAGTAAGATGAAAGACGGGGACGAGGTGGAAGTTTCTGTTGTTGAAGCAAATCGGGGCGGAATTATTTGTGATTTTGCTGGGCTTCGAGGATTTTTGCCGGCATCGCAGCTGCTTAAAGCTCCAACTAAACTTGAAGATTTAATCGGTAAAAGCTTTTCCGTAAGAGTTCTGGAAGTCGATAGAGCTTCAAACAGGCTCATTTTCTCTCAGAAACACCCTGGAAAGAAAGATTTGGATGAGCTTCTTAAATTGCTCGCCCAGATCAAAATTAGTGATAAGTACAGTGGTGTAGTTTCGGCTATTTTGCCCTTTGGAATATTTGTAGAGATTAATCTCAAGGGTATCACAGGGAGTAAGGGTAGCACGAGTACCACGAGTTCGGAAGAAAAAGCCCGTGATACCAGTGATACTCTTGATTCTCGTGGTACTTCTAAAATTGAAGGCTTAGTTCATATTTCCGAAATTTCTTGGGAGAAGGTAGACGAAGTTGGCAGGCTGTTCAAGGTGGGTGATAAGGTCGACGTTGTTGTTATTGCCAAGGATACGACAACCGGCAGGTTAAATTTGAGCTTGAAGCAGTTACAGGAAGACCCCTTTGTTAAAGCTACAGAGAAATATTCCAAGGATCAGAAGGTTATCGGTAAGGTTTCGAGGATTACTCCATTTGGTGTGTTTGTTACTTTGGAAGAAGGCGTAGAAGGACTGATCCATATTTCCAAAATTCCGCCTAATGTTAGTTATAAAGATGGGGAGAAAGTTGAGTGTGAGATAGAATCGGTTGATATACCTTCAAGAAAGATCGCGCTTGTTCCGCTTGTGACTGAAAAGCCGGTACTATATAGATGAGACAAAAGTTACAAAAGAGTCAAATGGGAGAGTAAAGAAGCCGAGCGATCGGCTTTTATTTTAGAAATGAAGAGTCATTCGGAGTTTGTATGTCAGCAATGCGGTTACAAGTCAGCCTCGTTTTTGGGCAGGTGTCCTCAATGTGGGGAGTGGAACAGCCTTGTTGAGTCTGTGGACTCGGCTTCAGGGCAAAGACTAGACACTTTAAATATTAAAGTTGAAGAAAGCCTGGTTCGACTTTCCGCTGTTAAAGCTCAAAACCTTCCTCGGATTACTTCTGGTTTTGGTGAGTTTGACAGGGTGTTGGGAGGGGGAATTGTTCCTGGCTCGATTGTTCTTATTTCTGGTGATCCAGGGATCGGGAAGAGTACACTTTTGTTGCAGTCTGCAATGGCAATTGCTAAAGACTCGGAGGGGTCGAGTGCTAAAAGCGCCAAGAGTAAAAAAGTACCCAATGGTGATCCTGGTCCGTCAGTTCTCTACGTAACAGGCGAAGAATCTGCGCATCAAGTGAAGCTGAGGGCGGATAGGATAGCCAAGGTTCCCGACGGTCTTTATATTTTGCCTCAAACAGACGTGGACGTGGTTGTGGGAGTTTCCGAAAAGGTCGATCCGAAGCTACTTATTATAGATTCAATTCAAACGCTGACCACTTCGAGGCTGAATGGTTCTGCAGGGAGCGTGGGGCAAGTTCGTGAATCTGCTCAAACTCTACAGTCTCACGCAAAGTCTAAGGGAATTCCAATCATTATAGTCGGCCACGTTACTAAGGAGGGAAGTGTTGCGGGCCCAAAGGTGCTCGAACATTTAGTCGATGCGGTTTTGAACCTGGAAGGGGATGGGATGCACGCGTTCAGGATCCTAAGGTGCAACAAAAATAGGTTTGGGTCTACATACGAGGTTGGTGTTTTTGAAATGACTGATGCTGGCATGGAAGAAGTCGCTAATCCTTCGAAGATATTTCTGGCTCAGCGAATCGAAAAGAGGCCAGGGAGCGTCGTTGCATCGACTATTACGGGTGACAGGCCGATTCTTGCGGAGGTTCAAAGCCTTGTTACGCCTACTATGTTTGGAATTCCAACTAGAAGAGCGACGGGTTTGGACTTTTCTCGAGTTCAAATCGTTATCGCTGCGCTTTCTAAGGCTGCGAATTTGACGCTTGGGAACTTGGATATTTACGTTAACGTAGCGGGGGGACTGCGGATAATTGAGCCTGCGGCTGACCTTTCTGTTGCGCTTGCTATCGTGTCTGCTGCCCAGGACATGCCTGTTCGGGAAAACGTTTGCGCCTTCGGTGAAGTAGGACTTTTAGGTGAGTTGAGGCCAGTTTCTGGGTCAGTAAACAGGATGAGTGAAGCCAAAAGGCTGGGTTTTTCTGATTTTATTACACCTGATAGGTTCAAAAGTTTAGAGGCTGCGATTAGTTACGCAATACATGGAGATTAATTCTTAATTTAAAATTTTTAATTTTTATTGAATTTTTTAAATATTAATTATGAAATATGACTTAGAAGAAAGAACGGCATTATTCGGAGAACGGATTATTAATTTATGTAAAAAAGCTCCTAAAAATGTTGTTACGGTTCCGATAATAGGCCAACTAGTTCGCTCCGGTACAAGTATGGGGGCGAACTATTGTGAAGCTAACGGAGCTTCAAGCAGAAAGGATTTCAGAAACAAAATACGTATCTGTAAAAAGGAGACTATCGAGACTAAATACTGGTTAAGGATGCTACCAAAAGCTTCAGAGAAAGTGGCAGATGATTGTCGCGAATTATGGAAAGAAGCCCGAGAGCTTACCTTGATATTTTCAAAAATAGCGTCCAGTTCAAAATAAGAGAGCTTGTTTCTCGCAAGCTCGAAATAGAAATTTAGATTTATTATTTGATTAAAAATTAAGAATTAGAAATTAAAAATTGATGTTATGAAATATAAAGTTCTTCTTAGACCGACGCTTACGATTGTTCTTGCCTTTATTGGGGCACTGGTTGCTCGAGTTGTTACGCCCCCCGCTATTTTCGCGGAAACGGGTACTATTTTTGTGCTTACGGCAGCAGCCGCTTTTGGCCTATTTGGATTTATATTGCCTGAACTTGTAGAGCTTGCAGGCCGGGCTGGGATCGCGGTTCTTGCCAAGCAAATTGCGAGCCATTTACCCGAAACCCCTTCCGTGAGTGTTGGCGCTCTTTCTTTTGGTAAAAGAAGTGGGAGGAAGAAAGTAAGTTCCAAATACATGAATCCCATGGTTATTGATACGTCTGCTCTAATTGATGGGAGACTGGTGGATATTACGAAAACGGGTTTTTTGTTCGGAACGTTTCTTGTTATTCCTGCGGTTGTGGGTGAATTGCATACGCTTTCTGATAGCGCGGACGATTTAAAGAGGGCAAGAGGGAGAAGGGGTCTCGAGGTGCTTTCCGAGCTCAAAAAGAACAAAAAGGTCAAAGTCGAAGTGCTTTCTAGCGACCCCAATGAGGAAAAAGTGGATGACAAACTGGTTAATCTTGCCAAAAAGGTTAGGGGGAAATTGGTTACGGTTGACTACAATTTGAACAAGGTCGCGACAGTCAAGGGAGTTGATAGTCTTAACCTCAATGAGCTTGCTAACGCGGTCAAGACGGTTGTTTTGCCAAATGAGAGTATGACAGTCACGATAAACGCTCAGGGCAAGGAGAAAAACCAGGGCGTAGGGTATTTACCGGACGGAACAATGGTGGTTGTCGAAGGTGGAGCTATCTATAAGGGGCGCGACGTGACGGTCAAAGTCTTAAGAGTACTGCAGACTGCTGCGGGTAAAATGATCTTTGGTAAACCGGATCGTCTATGAAAGCAAATAGTGAGCTAATTAAAGCGAATGGGCTTATTTATCCTGATCTTAGTTATCGGATTATGTCTGTGCTTTTTAAGGTTCACAATCAATTAGGTCCGAATTTCCAAGAGAAATATTATCAGAGAGCAATAGAAATCGAATTCAAAGCAGAGCACATTTCTTTTAACAGAGAAAGAATGGTTCCTTTAAAATACGGAGGTGAATCGATAGGTAGATATTTTATTGATTTTGTAATTGGAGATAAAGGCTTCTGATTACTTTAAAAGAGATTTTACTGTCCAAGTCTTAGCGTATTTGTCTTCTGCTAGCCTCAAACTAGGTATAATTGCCAATTTTAATTCCAACAAGCTTCTTTATAAAAGATTGGTAAATGCTACTATTCGCGAATATTAGCTAATATCGCTTTACTTCCTCTTATATATATTACTGTATCATCTAGCCTCCAATTTGTGGCCAAAATAGCGTCAAATGAACATTGCATCTCAAAACAATTTCTGACAGTTTTATGAATATTTCATTGTGGGATTAGCTTGTAATATTAGCGTAATCTCTTTAAACATGTCTTTTATAATAACTACAGGATAACAGTTTTGAGCACGTTTTTTTACTATAAGGTAGGGTAAGGGTATTGACAAGAATTATAGAAGGGTGCTACATTAATTTTGCAGGCTGAAACTCTACGTTTAAGGTAAAACTTAAACGTTACAAAGGTCCTTTGAAGCCTCTTGTTCTTTTCAAAATTAGGATGAGAGGCCTAAAAGACCAAACATAAAGTCTGACAGGACCGTAAATCGGCTGGCAGATTCAAAATATTTTTGGGAGTTTTATAAATTTCCAAAAGAAAAGAGCATCACTACCGCAGACTGAAACTCGAATAGCAATGCTCTTTTGAGGTGTAAGGGAAGCGACTTAGGGCAGCTAAGTTGCTTTCCTTTTT
>JANLHP010000013.1 GCA_024654445.1 Candidatus Curtissbacteria bacterium
ACCAAACCCAACACGCTCATTAAGAAGAGCTGTCCTCTCCGGTGGAGGGGCAGCGGCAACTTGAGGATTATCCTTACCAAAGAGACTTGCAAGGGGAGAGAGATTTGTCGCAAGCTCAGTTATTAGTCCGGCTTGACTGGGATCTTCCGGCAGTTTTTTAATGTAGTTTGGACTAATGTTGGGGATCCAATTTGGTCCCGAATCCGAAGTGTAGGTTGCGCTAGCGGTACCTGGGTAAACATTTTGGTCCGTATAGTAAGACAAAAGAGCGGTCCGCAGCGCTGCAAGATCTTGCTTACGTTTATGGTCTCTGGACTTACTCTGAGCGGTGGTGAAGGAGGCGATACCTGTTGCGGTTAATATCGAAATTATGGTTACGACAACCATTAACTCAATGAGGGTGAAGCCGCGGGATTTGAGATTTGAGAGTTGAGAGTTGAGAGTTTTAATTTTCAACTTTCCACTTTCAATTTTCAATTTAAAAGAGGGCATTAATATAATTGTCGGAGGTTAACTTTCGAATGTCAAATATGCTGGATAAGTTTCTCCTTAAGTCAACGAAAAGTGAGACCCTTAATCGGAGGGTTAGATTTTAGACTCTTTGTGCTCGGTGGTTTTGCGGCAATGCTTGCAGAACTTCTTAAACAGAAGCTTATCCTGAGTGTTGTTGGGGTTTTTCTCTGTCGTGTAATTTTTGGATTTACAAACAGTGCATTCCAAATTAAAAAGAACTCTTTTGGGTTTGGCCATTAATCTGGTAAGTTTAACTAATTAATAGCTTTTTGGGCAAGTGGGGAATAATCTGATTCATTTAAGCCTCGATTTCTGCTAAAATTGACAACGCACGTGCCGAAGTGGCTCAGTGGTAGAGCGTTTCCTTGGTAAGGAAAAGGTCATGGGTCCGATTCCCATCTTCGGCTCATGAATAGGGCATAGTATGCCGCCTTAGCTCAGTTGGTTAGAGCGACTGTTTTGTAAACAGTAGGTCCTCGGTTCGAATCCGAGAGGCGGCTCAGAGAATTCGCTGCGGTGCCAGAGTGGACAATTGGAACGGTCTGTAAAACCGTCGCTCGAAAGGGCTACGAAGGTTCGAATCCTTCCCGCAGCACACTTTTTTTGCCAAGCTTGACTCTATTTGATACAATTTGGGCAACTTTTAAACTGTCCCCAACTTTATGGATAACCAGCAACCAGTGGGTGCCCCTATTTATCAGGAATCTCAGAGCAAAAATGCCAAATGGCTCTGGCTCCTTATTTTTCTAGTTATAGTGGGTGCTCTTGCGTTCGCCGTAATTCGCGGCATCGGTCCTTTTTCTGCACTCAATCTGGGAGGATCTGGCGACGAGACAAAAGCGTCTCCTTCTACAGCGCCACTTTTTTCAAGTCCGTCACCAACACCCGAAGCGTCAGAAGGAGCCAATCTTGATAAAAGCACGCTTAGAGTTAGGGTACTAAATGGAAGCGGAACTTCCGGTCAAGCTTCTGTAGTTCGCGATCTACTTGAAGGTAAAGGCTACAACGTTGTTTCTGTTGGCAATGCCGACACTTTTGATTACGAAAGAACAACGGTAAAGCTTAAGAAAGATTTTAGTGAATTCGGTGACGAGATTGTTAAAGACCTTTCCGACGACTATTCGGTAACTGTTAGCACTCAAGCGTTAGATCCTTCCAGCACGGCTGACATTGAAGTTATCGTAGGTAACAAATAAAAGTTTAAAATTCAAAATTAAAAATTTAAAGTTGTGGAAGTTAACTCTGTTAACTTTTAATTTTATTGTTCGAGCGAAAGTGAGAACAACAAGCCCTCTTATTGTTCGAGCCTCTCTATTTTTCTCGAGATAAACTCCGTCGAGAACTTCTATAATTTTGATATTTGATATTTAAACTTTGAATTAAAAAGAAAACCAGCCAAATATTTGACTGGTGAGATGATTTCGACCCTACTTGTGGCGCATGGCTTAGCCCTTTCTTCGGTTAAAACATAAAGTGGAACCTGTCGTCTCTTGGGCAACTCAAGACGAACGCGGATCCTTTTTGGTCATTTACATGAAGCGAAGAAATCTGACCAAGACTTTAAAGTGCAAATCCGCAGTAGGGTTTGTCTTCCTGTGGACACTCTAATAATAGCAGTTCTGTCAACGGTTCGCAATCAAATTGGGAGCCTGAGTCCGGGCAAAAGTAGGCCAGTAAGAGCTGATACGATTGGCAAGATTATCCTGCCTATCGCGCCCGTAATCATTAAAAATAATAAGATGAAAATCCCAAACCTTTCAGTCTGCATAAAGTCGTCGTACCAATTTCTGGGCAAGAGCCCTGCGAGGACCTTGAATCCGTCGAGAGGGGCAACGGGAATAAGATTAAAAACGGCTAAAATGACGTTAATCCAAATGATTATAGAAAGAACGCGATATATTTCGACTATCTGTAGGCTAGGATTGCCTGTGACATAAGCAATAATATAAGGAAGGGAAAGCACGAAAGCCAGAATCAGATTGGAAACTGCGCCGGCTGCAGAAATTAATGCGGAGTCGCGCTTTATGTTTCGAAGATTAAACGGGTCGAAGGGTGTGGGTTTGCCCCAACCGAAGCCAACTAAGAGGAGTGCGAGTGTGCCTATTGGGTCTAAATGAGAGCGCGGGTCAAGTGTAAGTCTGCCAGCTAACTTTGCAGTCGGGTCTCCTAACCGGTATGCGACGTATGCGTGGGAAAATTCGTGAATTGTGATTCCCAAAACTAGTCCGGCTATAAATGCTAAAGCCGCTGCAGGATTTTGTAACAAAGTTAGTATCAACATGGATAGTTCTTGCCCCCTTCGTGAGCACTATGGTATATTCTATCAGATTCAAAGGAGACTTTATTGATGCGTGCATGTCAAATTTGCGGTAAGAAAATGATTGTTCAAAAATCTGGTGCTCACCAATACGGTGGTGGGTGGGCTATGCGTGCCCAGAAAACGCGTGCAACTTGGAAGCCAAATTTACATTCTGTCAAGGTAACTTACCAGGGTGTGCGAAAAACGATGAGGCTTTGTTCTAAATGTCTCAGGAGAGTAAAAGCTGACATGAAGCCGGTCGTTAAGGAAGAAGTTAAAGCCCCAGAAAGTTCTGTGGCTACGGCTTCAGCTTAGAATATCTTTTCTATAAAATCTTTTGTCTGAGGATATCCGTTTAGGAATGCTTTGATGTCCATTGGTTTTTTGCCTTCCGGCTGAATCTTTTTTTCCGGTAAAAACTTAATTATCTTGCCGTCGAATTTTGTCCAGACCCCGGGCCAAGGATAAAAAGCGCGGATCATGCGATCAACAGTTTCGGGATCAAGTGGATTTTCAATATCTATAAATCCATCTTCTTTTTTAAACCTTTCGGTATAAGATTCACCGGCAGATTGTTTTTTGGGTTTTATTTCTGTGTAGGTTTCAATCACATCGCAGGCAAGTTTTCCGCCTAAAGTATTTAGCTTTGTCAGAAGTGAATCTGTTGTTTCATCTTCTTCAAGTTGATATTTTTCTTGGGCAAGGATGTCCCCGGCATCCACGTCTTCTGTCATTTTTATAATTGTGACGCCAGAGGTTGTGTCTCCGGCTAAGATTGTGGAGGGAGCAGGTGAGGGCCCTCGGTATTTTGGAAGGAGCGAGTGATGAACGTTAACGGGGGCATACTTTGGAATTTCTAAAACTTCTTTTGGAAGAATCAAACCGTAATCCGCGATAACTAAAAAATCTAAATTATATTTTTTAATTTCGTCTACAACGCTTTTACCTAATTTGTCTGCAGTAATAAAGGGAATTTTATTTTCTTGGGAAAATTGTTTTACAGGGTTTGGGGTAAGAACCCTGTTTCGTCCTCTTGGTTTATCCGGTTTGGTTACGATAAGCGCAAGGCCGAATCTTTCGTTTAAAATCCTTGCATCAATTGTCGAATATTTTGTATTGCCGAAAAACGCAATTTTCATTCTTTTTCAATCTCTACTAAGATTTCCTTACCTTTCTTGTCTTTTTCGACGTTGAAGAACTTCCCGTTTTGATTTTCTACGTGGTCTATAAAGAGTGTGCCGTTAAGGTGGTCGATTTCGTGTTGAATAATTCGGGCGGCCAAACCCTTATATTTTTTCTTAATTTTTTTCCCTTGAGCGTCTTTGGATTCAATCGCAATTTCCAGCGGTCTTATCGCGTTTCCATAAACTTTTGGCACCGAAAAACAGCCTTCTAAAAAAGCCCCCTCGCTTTTAGAAGTTTTTAAAATTTTCGTATTTATAAATGGACGGAATTTACCGCGGATTTTGGCGACGAAAATTCTTTTGAAAACACCAATTTGTGGTGCAGCAAGCCCTAAGGCGGGAGGGTCTGTCTGAACTTCTGCGGTCTCAATTAGGTCCGTTATTGCATCTTTAACAGATTTGTCGAAAGATGTTACTTCTTTTGACTTCTGTCTTATCGCTTCGTCTGGTAATGCTACAAAATTTTTAACCATTTAATTAAGGCTGCTTGGCTCGACGGTTATTTGCCAATTTTTTGGTACAAGTTCTAGATAATCTTTCATATTAAATAATGTTTCTTCTCTTGTTTTTAAATTATAGTTTCCCAATGGAATTTTTAGAATTATATTATATTTTTGCATTTTTCTAGTGGTAAATGGTTTGAAAGGGCCAACGATTGAGATATCAGCGTTTTTTGATCTATTTAGTTTCTCGAAAAGTCTTTGGGAATTTTCCTCCAAGCTTTCCTCACGTTTACCCTTTAAACCCAGCTTAATAAGAAGTGAATAAGGAGGATAGGAAAGGGCTCTTCTTTCCGAAAGTTGGGTTTCTTTGAATTTCTGATAATTGGAATCTGCTGCTGATGTAATTGTTGGATTTAGGGGATTGTAAGTCTGTAAAAGTAATAAACCTTTTGTTATTTGTCGTAAATTCGTAATTTGTGTGTACGTTTTTTCTCCTGCAGTAAAATCTGCTGCGTTTAAAGCGGAATCTGTGGAGATGTGGACAACTAGGTCGTACAGCTTTTCTTGAAGGCGATAAAAAACTGCAGCCGTTGCAATGTCGATTGTTGATTGCTGATTGCCAATTGTTGATTGCTTTCCTTCGGTGATTAAATTAGTTTTGGCGTCCGGTACTATTTGTTGTACCAATTTTGAAAGCGAAGAAACGTTGAGTGTGTAAAACCAGATGTCGGAAGAGCCGCATTCGGGACATTTTTCTGGTTCTTTCGGTGCATAGTCATTGTGTTTGCAGCCTTTGCAATAAAAGTGTCCCGTGTCGATTTTTTTGTTTAAAAACAATAAAACGCTTTTGTTTCTTTTTTGCGCGGCTGCCAGATAAGACGCTAAGAGGTCTGAAATCGGAGTTTTATTACCGGCAGCTTTTTCTTCGAGCATCGAAATGATTTTTACTTTTGGTAATGTCTTGTCATTCTGGAGCGAAGCGATAGAATCTTTTTTAGATCCTATTTCGAGCTTACGAGAAACAAGCTCTCTTTTCGTGGCCGTTGCCATTCCAGGATGACGGGAAAATGAGATCTCGTTCTTATGAACTGTGTATGTTGTAACTTTTGGAGATGAGTCAACGATTGAAAGTTGTGCACCGGTCATTGTGCTTAATTTTTCTGCAATAGTGAGAGTATCGAAATACGGAGATCTTTCGTCTTTATAACTTTCTTCATGTTCGTCGTAAATTATAATTTTTGCAAGATTAGGAATTGGTGTAAAGATTGCCGATCGTGTTCCGAAGACGTGGTCAATATTGCCAGTTGCGATTTTTTGCCAATTGGCAAATCTTTCCCACGGCTTCATATCGTTGTGGTAGGCAATAAAGTTTTTTGCATAAGGATACGAGGCAATTGTTTTCGGCAAGCGGTTAATACTTGGGACTAAAACTAAAGTAGTTTGTTTCTTTGCAATTTTTCCACCAGCAAGGGACTGAGGATTTTTAGGAATGTACGGAAGCATTGCTTCAAGAGAGTTGACCATTGGCGCGTGGTAGTAATCCGACATCCACTTTAACAATTTGATTTGAGTGGGGAGTAAAAGAGGTTGATCGATAACAATTGAGGAAATCTGTTTTAATTGAATCTTCTTGTCATTCTGGAGCGAAGCGATAGAATCTTTTTTAGATCCTATTTCGAGCTTACGAGAAACAAGCTCTCTTTTCGTGGTCGTTGCCATTCCAGGATGACGGTTCTCTGAGATCTCCAGTACAACTCCATCTGGATTTCTAGTGCCAAAAGGGACTGTTACAAGTTGACCTATTTTTACATCGATATCCTTTGGAATTTCGTATGTGTAAGTTTTGATGTCGGGAGGCTGATTTGTTAGGACGACTACGCCAGCGTACATTGTGAGTTGAGTTTAGAGTTAAGAATAAAGAAGTTCAAGTCTGCTTTTTGTAGGCAGCAATTAGATTTTCGAAAAGGGATGCTACGGTCATTGGGCCGGCGCCGCCGGGGACAGGGGAAATTGCGGCAACAATTTTAGAAACTTCTTCGAAATCGACGTCGCCAATTAATTTTCGGCCAGAAGGTTCTGTTTCCGGTTTTTCGTCTGTGGGGTCATCGACGACGTTGATGCCGACATCGACAACTACCTGATTTTTGGATACGTGATCCGCGGTTATTAATTTTGCTTTGCCTGTTGCGACTATTAAAACGTCTGCCAACTTTGTTATTTTTTTAAGATCGCGGGTTTTGGAGTGAGCAACTGTTACAGTCGCGTCGTGATTTAACATCGCAAGCGCTGTCGGTTTTCCAACGAGTGTGGACCTGCCGATTACTGCTACGTATTTTCCTTCAACAGGAATTCTATAGAAGTTCAGAAGAGAAAAAATGCCCTTGGTTGTTGCCGGAGTGAATCCGGATTGGTCGTTTTCCATAAGTCTTTTTAGGTTAATGCTGTTTTGTCCATCGACGTCTTTTTGCGGATCGATTGCTTCTATGATTTCGTCCTTGTTTAGGGATTTTGGAATCGGCATTTGGACGATAATTCCGTGGACAGAAGAGTCGGAATTCAATTTTGAAATCTTGGAAAGTAGTTCCTGTCGAGAAACACCTTCCGCAAATTTTTGATGATCTACAATTGCCCCAATTTTTTCTCCAAACTTCACCTTTTGTCCGATGTAGGTATTGGATTCCGGGTTGTTGCCGACTTGGATGATGACGAGCTTTGGTTTCGGGTCTAGCTTTTCAACTTCCGCTTTCAGCTTTTTTTCGATTTCGTCTCGTACGACTCTTCCGTCTAAGATTTGCGCCATCATGTGAATTATATCAAGCAGGCTTAGGGTGTGGGGAATTTGGAGCAAAAGGCCTTAACTTCTTTTGCGATAGCGAGCAAGTTCTTGTTTTTGTTTGCTCTTTCCCGGAACTTTTTCATAAATTCTATCCTTGCCTCTTTTGCTTCCGGTAGTTCTTCGTCCGAAACTTCCGCAATTGCCCGATCAATCCAATCGGCAACTTTTACCATCTCTTTTTCTTTCATTCCGCGCGTTGTAATTGCAGGTGTTCCAAGACGAATACCAGAAGGATAAAACGGCGGTTGTGGGTCGAAGGGTACTCCGTTTTTGTTTACTACAATTCCAGCAATTTCTAAGGCGTAAGCTGCTATTGCGCCATTAACGTTTTTACTTCTAAGGTCAATTAAAATTAAATGGTTGTCTGTTGTTCCACTGGAAAGATCGAACCCTCTGTCTAAAAGTTCTCTCGCTAGCGCCTTTGCATTTTTAACGACTTGGTGGCCATAGGTTTTGAATTCTGGAGTTGCTGCTTCCTTAAGGGAAACTGCAATTGCTGCTGTTTGATTATCGTGGGGTCCGCCTTGAAGACCTGGAATAATCGCGCTGTCGATTTTTTGGGGAAGTTCTGGATCTTTTTTTATTCCTCTTTTTGTAACCATGATTAATGCGCCGCGAGGGCCGCGGAGAGTTTTATGGGTCGTCGTCATTATGATGTGGGCAAAGGCGGCGGGGCTTGGATGGACGCCGGCAATTATAAGGCCGGTGATATGGGAGGTGTCTGCCAAAAGATAAGCGCCAACACTATCTGCAATATGCGCGAATCTTTCAAAATCTATTGTTCGTGGGTAAGCGGTGTATCCGCAAACAATTATTTTTGGCCTTTCGCGTTTTGCGATTTTTTCAATTTCTTCGTAATCCAAGAGTCCGTTTTTGTCTAGAATGTAAGGAGCTGATTTAAAGAATTTTCCGGTAACGGATTGCGGTTGTCCGTGTGTTAAATGTCCGCCGAAAGCAAGTGACAAGCCCATGATTTTATCTTTTTTAGGTTCGAGTAATGCTACGTAGACTGCGAGGTTTGCGGGAGATCCGGAAAGGGCTTGAACATTCACATAAGGAACGCCAAAAAGCTTCTTTGCTCGCTCTTGTGCCAGAATTTCGACTTCGTCTACAATTTTATTTCCTTGGTAATAGCGTTTTTTAGGGTAGCCCTCGGAGTATTTGTTGGTAAGAGACGATCCAAGTGCTTCCATGACGGCGCGCGAAGTGTAGTTTTCCGAAGGGATCATTTCCAGAACTTCTTTCTGGCGTTTCTCTTCTTCTTTAATAAGTTTTGCTATTTGGGGGTCTACTAGTCTCAAGCTCATGAAGTTCTTGCCTATTCGCAGAAAGGCTTCGCCTATTGTAATTGTTTGTCTAGAGCTGATCAAGTAACTGTTTAGCCTCGGGGTATTCGCCTTTTAGGGAAAGCGCCTTGTTTAAAGATTCTTTTGCTTCACTTCTCATTTCAAACCCAGCTTGAATTTTTGCGAGTGCAAGATATGATTGCGGGTCGGTGGGAGCGAGCTGAGTTTGACGTGTTGCAACTTGAAGTGCCTTCTGCCCCGATTCAATATCCACGTCGGAAAGCAGGAAATAAGCATTTGCTACTCTTCGATTAACTATTAAATTATTTGGAGAGTTGGAGAGAGCTTTTTCTGCCATGAGTTTTGCTTGAGCGCTAAGGAGTGTTTCCGTGTCTTTGTCTTCTGTCGATATGGCAAAGAGCGCAGTTGTATAAGCGCTATCCGAAAGCATAAAAGGGTTAATTGTGGGAAAGATTTCTATCGCATTTGAAAAGGCGGTAAGGCTTCTTGAGTCTTGTAAGTTTCTTGCCCGCTCGTAAGAAATGTCTGCAAGGTAAAGCCTGAGAACTTGGGAAATTATAAATAGACCCAATACAGAAATTAAAATCAAAGAAGCGTTTTTGACTGTGTTTCTTTTTAAGAAGCGAAAAGAAAGTTCTTTTTGAGGATTTTTTTCAAGAAGAACAAGAGCAGATGCTGCAAGGGTAAACATTCCGACTTGGGAGGAAACTGTAGAAAAGCCAAATAAGATAGTTGTGAGATAGCCCGTGATTGCAGCAGTGGTGGACTTTACTAGTACTTGGTTTTTTGAGCGAGTCAAAATTCCTGTCAAGATGAAAGCTGCAGCAAGACCTAAGTATAGAGATCCGCCTAGAATTCCGGTTGTCGCAAAATAATTTAAGGGCTCGTTGTGGGCTTTGTTGTAGAAAAAGTTCCACTCAGTTGTTTGATTATGTGAGAAGGGTCTATAAAAGTAGTAAGAATAAGCAAAGGTTTCGGGGCCGGATCCAAGGAGGGAATAGTTTTTGATTATATCGACCGCCCCTCTCCAAACGATTAACCTGATTTGACCGGACTCCGTGCCACCTGTTGCAAGCGCCGTTTGGGTTGGAGCTTGTGCAGCTGGCTCCGAAGGGGCTACCTGGGGTGCGTTTTTGGTAATGGATTCTGTGATTCTGCCAGTTAGAGTGGAGCCGAAAGCAAGAGTCAGTAGGGCAAAGATCAGAAAAATAAAACCTAGCGGCCTGAGGTTTTCAACTATTTTCTTTGGGCCTACTAGGACAAGAAAAGCAGCTGTAGCCGTTAAGGCTCCAAGAGCGCCGGCTCTGGAGTTTGTAAGAAGTAGTGCCCAAAAGATAACTATAGTTACGATTGAGAAAAAAACTTTTAATTGTTGTTTTTTCGATGATAATATCAGCGCCATAGAAACAGGGAGCGTGAGGACCAGATATGAGGCGAGCCAATTTGGCTGGCCGAGAGTTGAAAAGATTCTAAGTGTCGGATTAAATTCCTTCTGCCAGCAATTGCCAAAGAGTCCTTGATTTAGGGCCAGGCAATTAAAATCCAGTCCGAAATGGCTCGGTATGCCCCAAAGAGAAACGGCAAACGCGCCAACGACAAATGCGACTAAAAGTTTTTTGGCTTGTTGGCGATTTATGTTGATTAAAATTCCGGTGAAGATAACGAAATACGAAAGTTGGGAAAGCAGGCCGCCGTTTAGTCGAGTTGGGTATCCAAAGATAGACGTGAAACGGTCGATAGATGTTGCGGTCGATATGAATTGAACAATTAAAAAGGCCAAAAAAACAAAAACAACAATATTTTTAGGAATTACAATTTTTCCAAGGAGTGCAAATTTAGCCAGAGTTAAAGTGAAAACTAATGCGGCCATCAGATATACAAAAAGCATTTTTGGAACTTCAAAAAGTTCGGTGTTTCTAGTGGAAAATAAAAACGGAGTGATGATAATAAGTGCGAAGAAAACACCTAATAATATCTTGTCTAAATATATGGAAGCTTTTTCAGTCACGGTCTGATATTACCAGCAGATGTCTAAATTTAGCAATTGAGGGGGTTAATCTAGTTGGTGTATACTGCCTCCTGCTTCCATGATACCCATAATTGACAACATTCTTGGTTATTTTTCTTCTGATTTAAGTATAGATTTGGGAACGGCAAACACGCTAGTTTACGTAAAAGGTAAAGGTGTCGTTATTCGTGAACCCTCAATAATTACTAGGCATAAGAAAACGAAAAAAGTGCTAGCAATTGGAAGTGAAGCAAAAAAGATGATGGGCAGAACGCCAGTAAGCATTGAAGTTATCCGGCCGATGAAAGATGGAGTAATTTCGGACTTTGATATCACTCTTGCGATGCTTTCTTATTTTGTCAGAAAAGTTCACGCAAAGCCCGGAAGGACTTTTGTGTTGCCAAGGCCGAAAGTTGTAATTGGAGTACCTTCTAATATTTCCGAAGTCGAAAGAAGAGCGGTATTAGATGCTGCTTATGGAGCTGGCGCAAGGAGTGCATATTTAATAGAGGAGGGCTTAGCTGCTGCAATTGGAGCAGGGCTTCCGGTACAGGAATCCGTTGGTTCGATGGTCGTCGATATTGGTGGGGGAACTACAGAAATTGCTGTTGTTTCTTTGGGCGGAGTTGTTGTTGGGAGGTCGATTAAAATTGGTGGAGACACAATGGACACGGACATTATCAACTACATAAGGACAAGATACAGCTTGGGAATTGGTGAGCGCACAGCCGAAGAAATTAAAATTGCACTTGGTGGGGCATATGTACAGGAAGTTGAAAAGCAGATGGTAGTTCGCGGCAGGGATTTGGAGAACGGGCTACCCAAGACAATTAGGTTTTCTTCACCGGCTGCTCGCGAGGCGCTTTTTGGTTCTGTTAATTTGATTGTAGAAAATGTGAAAGACGTAGTTGAAGACACGCCGCCAGAGTTGGCAGCCGATATCGCAGAACGCGGGATAATGCTATGCGGTGGCGGGGCAAAACTTTCAGGTCTTGCGAAGTTAATTTCTAAAGAAACCAAAATGTCTGTTTCTATCGCCGAAGACCCGCTTTTGTCTGTTGTCCTGGGCGCAGCACAAGTTCTTGAAAATCCCGCACTTTTTTCTAAAGTAAAAAAAGTTTCGGCCTGATTTTTAAATGAAGAAAAGAAAACTCTCGCCTTTAATTTCCGATTCAATTTACAAAAGTGGCGCAAGGAGTAAAATTTTCAAGAAAAGTTTTGAGGAACAGTTTTTTGGGGTTGAGCATTTAGGAGAAGTTCCAAAAGAAAGGCTTTCGTTTATTAAGTTTGTCGCCGTTTTCGTTCTGGCTATTGGTCTTGTAAGGCTTTTTTACCTAACGATTATTCAGGGAGCAACTAATCTTGCCTTGGCGGAAGAAAACAGGGTGAGACTCGTTGATATGGAAGCTCCAAGAGGCCGAATTTTAGCAAGAGATGGCTCGGTCCTTGCAGAATCTAAGCGAACATATTATTTGGAGAATGGAGACAAAAAGACTCAAATAAGCCGAGAGCAAGTTGAAGCGCTTTCAAAAGAAGGTTTGGCAGGAGAGGATTTTTCTGGACCTCTGGGAAAAATTGTCGCCAAGGTTGAAAGAGTTTATCCGTCTGGAATTTTTGCCTCTCATGTGACTGGTTATGTAAGTCCGGTTAATGAGGAAGATGTTAAGGCTGATAATAGTCTGGCGGCGTTTGAATCTTTTGGTCGCGACGGCATTGAAGAAACGTACGATGCAGTTTTGAGGGGCGAAAATGGCAAAAAGCTTGTGGAGGTAGACAGTTCGCACAAGAAGATTTCTATTTTAGGCGAAGAAGACGCACTTGTTGGACAGGATGTTAATCTGACGGTGGATGCAGCTTTGCAGAAAAAATCTTACGAGGCGCTTTCTGCTGGGGTCGAAAAAGCCAAGGCAAAATCTGGAGCCTTAATTGTAACTAACCCACAAAACGGAGAGATACTCTCGTTAGTTTCTTTTCCTTCTTACGATCCTGCGGATATTGGTAAGGCTCTAGTAAGTGATGACTTGCCTCTTTTTAACAGGGCGATTGGAGGAAACTATCCTCCTGGTTCAGTGTTTAAAATCGCGACTGCAATTGCCGGACTTGCTTCCGGGAAGATCGATAAAGATACACAAATCGAAGATGTTGGGCAATTCTCATTGGGAGGGGAAACATTTTCTAATTGGTACTACAACACTTACGGACAAAAAGACGGGATTATTAAGCTTGATCGTGCGATAGCTAGATCTAACGATATATATTTTTATAGGTTAGGGGAAAGGACGGGTCTTGAGGAAATGAGGAGATGGATATTAAAACTTGGGTTTGGAAGGAAGAGCGGGGTTGATTTACCAGGGGAAGCATTTGGGGTAGTTCCGGACGAACTTTGGAAGAAAGCTAATATTGGCGAAGGGTGGTATTTGGGAGACACGATGCATCTTGCGATAGGTCAAGGTTTTATGGTTACGACCCCCCTGCAGGTTAATGCGATGACGGCTTACGTTGCCAACGGCCAAAATATAATTAAGCCGCATCTTGCTTCTAAAATTGTTTCCAGTGAGGGCAAGGTTCTAGAAGTGGCAGCAGGTGATGGTGAAAAAGTTGAACTTCCAGGTGAATACCTTGATGTGATTAGACAAGGGATGAGACAAGCATGTCAGGAAAAGGGAACTGCCTATCCGTTTTTTAACGCTCCTTATTCTGTTGCATGTAAAACGGGAACCGCGGAAAAGTTTCAAGGGAATCCACATGCCTGGTTTACGGCATACGCGCCGTTTGAAGCGCCAAAAGTTGCAATAACTGTTATTATTGAAAACGGTGGAGAAGGGTCTTCTGCCGCTGCCCCCGTTGCCCGCGAAGTTTTAGATTGGTATTTTTCTAGACGTTAATTGTTGATCGTTTTAGGTCCGCAAGGACCGCAGGGTTCTGTCTATTGTTAATTGTTAGAATTTGCGATGAGCGATGAACCATACACGATATGAACAAATTCGAACTACCTAAAGTTCTTAAGATGAATCTTAAGAAGTATACGGACTTGCGTTATGGTGAAAATCCTCATCAGAAAAGTGCGTTTTACATAGGTGAGTCGACTCCAGGATATGAACAATTGTGGGGAATCGAACTTTCGCATAATAATTTAGGAGACGCGAACCATGCATGGAGACTCGTCAGCGAATTTAAAGATCCGACTGTTGCGATTATCAAACATGGTAACCCGAGCGGAATAACTTCCATGGGAAATCTTGCTGGCGCATTTAAACTTGCATACAAAGCGGATAACGTTAGCGCTTTTGGCGGAATAGTTGCAGTAAATAGACCTCCAACGATGGAAATGATCGAGGCGATGCGCGGAATATTTTTTGAACTTTTGGTTGCGCCCGATTTTTCCAAAGAAGTTTTGGAAAGGCTTAAAAAAAGAAGCGCCAAAATGAGGGTTATAAAAGCAGAAAAACCACCTAAACAACTTGAATTTACCAGAGTTTTTAACGGTTATTTGGTGCAAACACCCGATGTGATTTTGGAATCACGCGAAAGATGGAAAGTAGTTGCCGGAAGAAAACCATCGAGTACTGTTTTTGACGATTTGGAGTTTGCGTGGAAAGTCGTAAAGCACGTGAGGTCTAATGCGATTGTTGTCGTCCGCGAGAAAAGTATGGTGGGAATGGGAACTGGACAGCCAAATAGGGTCAACGCTGTAAGGCTGGCGCTTTTGCAAGCGAAGAAAAATGCGCGCGGGGCAATACTCGCTTCCGACGCGTTTTTTCCTTTCGAGGATAACGTTTTAACAGCTGCAAAGGCTGGAATAAAAGTTATCTTGCAACCGGGTGGATCGATCCACGATGACGACGTTATTACCGCTGCAAAAAAACACAACATGACGATGGTGTTCACGGGAGTAAGGCACTTTAAACACTAGAGTTATAATCCCTCCGACTTCGCTCAGGGAATATTGACTGAGCTTGTCGAAGTCAACGCAAATGGATAATTTGAAAATAAAAAATATATTCGCTGCGGTTTTTGAAAAAAACGTTCTCGACGAACTCTTGGAACTTTTAGATCCAAAGTCTGTGAGGTTTTGGGGGACAGAAGGAACTGTTAATTATGTTAAATCAAAAGGTTTTAAAACGATATCAATCGTCAAAGGATTTGATTTCGACGGAAGAGTTAAGAGCTTGGATAGAAAAGTTTTTATCGGAATTTTGAACGATCGTTCAAAAAAACGACATGTTGAAGAGATGAAAAGATTGAGGATGGAACCCATAGATCTTGTGATTGTGGATTTGTACGCGCCAAATAAAAAAGGTTTTCCGGAAAGTATGGATATTGGTGGGCAAGCATTAATTCGCGCGGCGATTAAGAATTATAAGAACGTTGGAGTGGCATTTGATCAACTGAGCATCGCTGATGTTACTCGAGAGTTAAAAAATAGTAAATCGTTGAGTTTAGCTTTTCGGAAAAGACAAGCAAAAAAAGCGCTTGAATTTATAGCGCAAAGGACTGCCCTCGAAGCAAGTATAAATTTAAGGTGAATTACCTTGGAAAGAATTTATGAACAAGCAAAGCTTGCGGTCCTCCTCTGCTACGCAGAGTCCGGGCCTAAAAGAAATCGCTTATTGGGTTGCTACTTCTGCCATTCCTGGTGTCGGTACGGCGACATTTAGTTATCTTCTTAAATACTCTAAAAATCTCAAAAAGTTTTGAGAAGCTCCGGACGAAAAAATTAAGAAATTGAAACTTGATTCAAAAACGATTGAATCGATTTTAGAATTTCGGCAAAAGGTAAATCCAAAAATTTATTTAGATACAGTTTACGAACGAGGTATTAAAGTAGTTTCTGTAAACGACCGTGATTATCCCGCGAATTTACGAAGTGTTATCGATGCCCCGCCAGTTCTTTATTAAGGGGACGCTTTTGGCAAAAGACGATTTGGCAATTGCGGTTGTCGGCGCGAGATACGCGACAGTTTACGGAAGGCAAGTTACCGAAAAGCTCGTTTGGGATTTGGTTAGTGACGGACTGACAATTGTGAGCGGTTTGGCAATCATAGTTTTTTCGATGGGCGATAGCAGATCGTTCAGGAAGATTTGAACATCTTTTGAAGATTGAATTTTTGACATTGCGGTCCAAAGAGTTTCGTACATCTGCTGTTCTACATTTGTGGAAACTTTTCTCTTGGAAACTTGAGACACGCTAAAAACTTTAATAATTTAAATCATTAAAGTCAAGAGACAAAGTAGCTCAATTATTGTTTTTTTCTTGGAATGTACCCCAACAGCCCTGATTGGGATGCCATCAAGTTGTCGTATTTTATTGACATGTATGTTAAGTTAAAAACCTGAAGAAGATTTTTGCTGGTTTTTAGGTACTTTGACCCGTTTGAAACTTTTATTATGAAGAATTTAGTAATTGTAGAATCGCCGACTAAGGCAAGGACTCTTTCCCAGTTTTTGGGTAAGGATTACGAGATTACCGCATCGATGGGACACGTGCGGGATCTTCCTCGTGGAGAATTTGGTGTAGATGTAGAGAAAAACTTTGAACCTAAATATGTAATTCCAAAGGAAAAGATAAAGGCGGTGAATGTTCTTGCTAAGGATGCAGAAAAGGCAGAGCACTTATTTCTTGCGACCGACCCGGACCGTGAGGGAGAAGCAATTGCGTGGAACTTGCTTAAGGTAATCGAAGAAAAAAGCAAGAAAAAGAAAAAATATGATTACAAAAGGGTGGTGTTTCATGAAATTACAAAAGACGCGGTCTTGGAGGCGTTTGAGAACTCACGTCAGATAGATGCGGATTTGGTAGAAGCGCAGCAAGGAAGAAGAGTTCTTGATCGCTTGGTAGGTTACAAACTCTCGCCGCTTTTATGGAAGAAGGTAAAAAGTGGTTTGTCTGCCGGTCGAGTGCAGTCCGTTGCGCTTCGGTTGGTTGTTGACAGAGAAAGAGAAATTGAAGCTTTCAAAGCCGTTGAGTATTGGCTTGTCGATGTCGAACTAGAAACTAGAAACCAGAAACCAGAAACGTTCTCAGCTTCCTTATTGAAGATAGGTGAAGAAAAGGCGGAAGTGGGTAGTGGCGAGGCGGCAAAAGGAATTGTCGAAGATCTTGAAAAAGCTCTTTACAAAGTTTTGGAAGTTAAATCTAAAGACGCCAAAAAATATCCGAACCCTCCTTTTACAACTTCGACTTTGCAGCAGAGTGCGGCAAGCAGACTTGGTTACACACCAAAGCGGACGATGAGGCTTGCCCAAGATCTTTACGAACATGGGCTAATAACTTACATGAGAACAGATTCAGTGAATTTATCTCCAAAAGCAGTCGATGCCGCGCGAAAATTTATTGGAGAGAAATTTGGAAAAGAATACTTGCCTGCAGTTGCGAGAAAATACAAGGTGAAATCGCGTTTGGCACAAGAAGCACATGAGGCGATTAGGCCCACGAATGTAAGCCAAACTGGTGATCAATTAAAAGTCCCGAGCAATGATCATAAAAAACTTTATGATCTTATCTGGAAGAGGATGGTTGTTTCGCAAATGGCAGAAGCAATTGTTGCGGAAACAACTGTAGACATAGAAGCAAAAGGAAACAAGACTTATGTACTTCGTGCGACGGGCCAGGAGATCAAGTTCGACGGTTGGTACAAAGTTTATGACAAACCCCCGGTTGAAGATCAGGTTTTGCCGGATCTTAAAGACGGTGAGGATTTGAGTTTGGTTAAGGTAAATAGTGAGCAGAAGTTTACAGAGCCACCCGCAAGGTATTCGGAAGCGACCTTGATTAAAGATTTGGAAAAGCACGACATTGGTAGACCTTCTACATACGCGCCAACGATTTCGACGCTTTATGAACGGGCATATATCGAAAGGTTGGAAGGAAAGAGAATTGCGCCAACACCTGTTGCTAAAACGGCAGTCGATTTTCTGGTTGAGTATTTTCCGCACATTGTTGATTTAAAGTTCACAGCAGAAATGGAAAATGACTTGGACAAAATAGCTCAAGGCGAAGAGCAAATGCCAAAAGTGATGGCGAAGTTCTGGGGACCTTTCGAAAAGCAGGTAGAAAAGGTCGCGGAAAAAGCAGAGAAGATGAAAGTGGAAGTTGAGGAGACGGATGAGAAATGTGAAAAGTGTGGGAAGCCAATGGTAATAAGGTATGGAAGGTTCGGAAAGTTTATGGCATGTAGTGGATTTCCGGAATGTAAGAATACTAAAACGTTGGCGGCGCCAACCGGTATGATTTGTCCCGACGATGGTGGGGAAGTAATTATCAAAAAGACGAGACGCGGCAGAACTTTTTGGGGATGTGCCAATTACCCGAAGTGTAAGTTTGCGTCTTGGACTAAACCGGATTTGCCTGTGAATTTACCCGAGGAAAAAGCAAAAGAGGGAGCCCGCGGGGCTTCACAATAAAGTCCAAATAGTTTAATATCTTTAAAGCTACATTTCTTCCTCCTTCGCTTGCGCTACGGAGGACAAGTCTGCCCTCAAATAAGATATGCCAAAAAAGTCTAATTCCACGGACAGAATAAAACGGGGATTAAAAAGCAAAGCGAGCGAACGAGTGATGGTTGTTTCTCGCGACGATTTATTCTCTGATGATATTTGGAATGGTCTAAAAACAGAAAATCTTCAAAAATATATAAAAGTTGTTTCCACAAAACATAAGTTTTTACCGAGAGCTCAAGTCGAGGTAGACCCTTCTTGGAAACAGATCATTCCTTATTTAGTTTTTGAAAACGGCAAGAAAATTTTTGTAATGAGAAGAAAAGCGGATCATTCGGATCTTCGTCTTGCAAATCTTTATTCAATAGGTATCGGTGGACACATTAACAAAAAAGATATCAATGGAGGTGGGATTTTAAATTGGGCAAAGAGAGAGTTTGAGGAAGAGGTTGATTATAAAGGCAAATATAAAGCGCAAATTATTGGTGTTCTTAATCATGACGCGAATGATGTTGGAATGGTCCATGCGGGCTTGGTGATAAAGGTTACGGGAGACAGTGACGAGATAGCGGTCCGCGACGAACACAAGTCAGGTGAAATGGTCCCGATCGAGGAAGCGGGAAGATACTACAAACAAATGGAAACATGGTCGCAAATTATTTACGACTATTTAAGAGAAGGCGAAGAACCAACTCTTAGAAGAGATGGAGGCGGTGATAATTTTTCTGGAATTTTGCCGGATTGGGTAATTGAGAAATATATAAGGGAAGGAACTATCAAGATAACTCCTTTAGAGCGGAACTGGCAGGATAATATCGACCAGGTTTCGATGGATTTTCATCTTGGAACTAATTTGAAATTATTCCGCGGAGGAACTTACAGATTTGTTGATACCAGGAAGGGTTTGCCGGAAGACGCGATGGAAGAAGTTAATTTAAACGAGGGCGACCCCTTTATTTTGGAACCGGGGGCATTTGCAATCGCTTCGACAAAAGAAGTTTTAAAACTACCCCCGAACATTTTGGGAAGGTTGGAGGGAAAAAGTTCGCTAGCAAGGCTCGGAATTTTGGTTCATTCAACAGCTGCCAGATTCGATCCGGGTTGGAACGGGGCACCAGTTTTGGAGCTTGGCAATTTGGGACCAAAACCCGCAATACTTTATTGTGGAATGTCGATTTGCGCCTTTACTTTTGAAAAGATAGGCGCGCCGGTAAAGATGCCATATGAGGGTAGCAGGTCAGATAGGTATTCTGGGTCAACGAGTGCTGTTGCTTCCAAGATTCACGAAGCTTCTAATAACAAAAGTGACAAAAGCTAGAGGCAAGCTTATTGTTTTCGAAGGTTCTGACGGATCGGGTAAAACTACCCAGGCAAAACTTCTCTTAAATCTTCTTAAGAAGAAAAAAATTTCGACAGTGTATATTTCTTTCCCACGATACGAAAAATCCATGTGGGGGAAGATGGTTAGAAGATATTTAGATGGAGATTTCGGGAATGATCCTGATCCGTATCTAATCTCGACGTTATATGCTGGAGATAGAATGACTGCAGCGCCACAACTTCGAAAATGGCTGAGCGAGGGGAAGGTAGTTGTAGCGAACAGATATGCGCCTTCCAGCTTGTGTCATATGGCTGCGAAGTTCAAAAAAGGGCCAGCCAGAGAAAAGTACATGAAGTGGCAACAACATTTAGAATACAAAGAAAACGGAATTCCGAATGAAGACATGGTGGTTTATTTAAGAGTACCTGCAAATGTTTCGCAAAAGTTGATGAAGGTGAGGAAGCTGGATCTTCACGAAAAAGATAAGAAATATATGGAAGAATCGTTCGCTATTTACGAAATGGTTTCAAAGAAGAAGAAAAATTGGGTGAGAGTAGAGTGCAGTAACGATGGGAAAATTTTACCTCCTGGAAAGATACATAAGGAAGTTGTGGAGGCGGTGTCATCGCTTATTTAATGAATTTACCAGTCGAAAAGTTTACGAAAGAGGAGGCTTGGTATATCGAGCCTTTTTTTACGAATTTAGATAAAAATATTTTTGCCGCCAAATACTTACCGAGCGAAATTTTAGGTGCGCTTGCGTCTAGATATAGCAGGAGCGCAAAAGGCGTAAGGAGATTATTTTTCGACGAATACATTAAGCCGATTCTGGAATCGGATCTTGAGGGTGCCGACAAGAAGTCCGTCCATGAAGCTGAGGTGATGAAAAAGCAGCTGGTTTCTTTTGTCGAATACTTACATACACATGGTGGATGGGAAGCCGTTGTAAACAGCACGAGGGCAAGGGCGTTTTTCAGTAAATGGTTGGCTGCATACGGAGACGATTCGATCGCGCAGATGGCAGGAGCGCACGTATTTTACGAAAATGTTTCCAATGTCGCGACGCAATTTTTAGAAGATTTCCGAATTGGATTCGCGCCACTGGAAAAATCAACGCGATACGTTTTGTTCGACCGGAAGGTTGGTGGCAAGTGGCTCTATTATGTTGATCCGGATCTTGCCAAGTCGGAGTATGGCGCGGAGTATATAAGACTTCTCAATATGCTTTTTATACGGTATGCGGATTCTATCGCGCCGCTTTCTAAATATCTAAGAAAAATCTTCCCTCAAGAAAAAGATCAAACGGATCGCGCATACGCAGAAACAATAAAAGCAAAAACGTGTGACGTTTTGCGCAGTTATCTGCCGGCTGCGACTTTAACTAATGTTGGCTTTTTTGGTGTTGGGCAATCTTTTGAATACGTTTTAACGAAGGCTTATGCTTCGCCGATCGCGGAGCTAAGACAACTGGCGAAAGATTCGCAGACGGAACTCAACAAAGTGATTCCGTCTTTAGTTGAAAGAGCTTCGAGTCCGAGAGGTAAGATTTATCAGAAATATGTTAAAGACACAGATCGTGAAATCGAGAAAATAACGGAAAAATATATCAACAATGTCATCCTGAGTGAAACGAAGGATCTCAAAAAAGATTCTTCGCCTTCGGTTCAGAATGACAACTCGGTGGAATTGGTTGAGTGGGATAACGATGCAGAAGACAAGATTATCGCGAGCATTCTTTATAAATATGCAAAGACAGGGTACAAGAGTATCAAGGATCAAGTGTCAGGAATGGATGCGAAACAGAAGATGGGGATCATCAAAAAAGTGGTTGGCGGCAGACAGGTAAGACAGCATAGACTCGTAAGAGCTTTAGAAAACACTTATTACAAATTCGATATCGTTGCCAACTTTGGCGCTTATCGCGATTTGCATCGTCACAGGATGTTGACGCAGGAAAGACAGAGGTTTACGACAGAGTTGGGTTATGACATTCCACACGATTTAGTTATGTCGAAACTGCACAAGCCCTATGTTGACGCTGCGGAAAAGATAAATAAGTTTTATAAAAAAGTTTCCAAGAAATATCTAGATCAAGCGCAGTACGTTGTGATGATGGGGAATAGGGTGCGCTGGTACCAGTGGGAGAATTTAAGGGAGCTTGGTTGGGAGGCGGAACTGAGGACTGGCCCGCAAGGCCATCCGGATTATCGCGTGATAGAGCATAGGAAAGTAGAAGCAGTTAAAAATATTCACCCAACCTTGATTGAAGCTTTAAAGTTTGTAGACTTTAATCAATACGACCTCGCCCGTCGGGAAAGTGAAAAAAGAATAGACAGAAAATTAGGGAACACAAAATGAAGATCTACTTTGCGGCAGCAGTTACAGGAGGGAGAGATTACGAAGATTACAATAAAGATATTGCAAAGATCCTTACTGGCTTAGGTCATAATATTCTTTCGGAACACGTTGTGGGTTTTGAGCTGCAGAAAGTTTTCAGGAAAAAAGCAGAAGCCTCCGGAAATTTTTCAAAATATATTTCTTCTCACAACAAAAAGTTGATGGATAGGGCAGACGTCATTGTCGCGGAATGTTCGCAAGGAAGTTTGGGAACCGGATTTGAAATTTGTTACTGCGCATACGTTAGAAAAATTCCGGCAATTTGCTTAAGGCACGAAAAAGCGCCAGGCAAAGCGTCCTCCACAATTTTTGGAGATTCATCCCGCTTAATAAAATCCTATTTCTATAACGACAAAAACCTAGAAGAAGTTTTAACTAAGGCAATTGGCAAGATTAAGGGTTGACAGGCAAGTTTTGAGCCTAATATAATTTGTTCAAATAAAGGTGAGTTGGAAAAAGTCCAGCCGCTTTTTTTGTTGGAAATCATGAGTGATAGAGAATTTAGACTAGGGCATAGCGATGAATCTATTAAGCGTGCTACTGATAGTAGTGGTCAGGCCAAAGATGCACAGATTGGGATAGACCGAGGACTGGTGCTAGACACTACTTCGGTTAAACCGCCGCCGCCGCCCGGTACAGGCTGGATTTTTAGTGAGGAAAAAGGCGGATACGTTAGAGCGAGTGGCAGAGATGCAAACCATGTTCTAGAGTCAGGTGATCCAAAGATGGCCCGCATGGGGTTTGGAGAACCGCCCACAAAGGGTCGTCCAAGGAAATAGAGAGCCTACAACTAATTTGCATAAAATTGTTAGTCTTGATATAGTTTCACGATCACACACGCAAGGTTAGCTCCTTGACTACAGTTACCTTGCGGAGGCGAAAAAAGGAGCAATAAAATATGAGTAATATTCCATCAATGCAGGATTTGCTGGAAGCCGGAGTTCACTTCGGTCATCAAGTACGTCGTTGGAACCCCAAAATGAGGGATTATATTTTTACGGCAAGAGATGGCGTGCATGTGATCGATCTTGAGAAAACTTACCAGAAACTGGAAGAGGCCTGTGAGTATGTTAAGAAAGTCGGTACAGAAGGCGGAAAGATTTTATTTCTTGCTTCCAAAAAACAAGCAAGGACAATAATTATCGAAGAAGCTGTCAGGTGTGGCGCCAACTATATGACGGAAAGGTGGATCGGTGGTCTACTCACAAACTGGGAACAAACTAGCAAGAACATTAAGAAGTTAAACGATCTTAAATTGAAAAGAGAAGCGGGAGAATTTAACGAAATGACGAAAAGAGAAAGAGGGTTGATAGATTTGGAAATTGCCAAGCTTGAGAGGTTTTATGGTGGGGTTGTCGATTTAACTCAAGTTCCAGACGCAATTTATATCGTCGATGTTAGAAAAGAAGAAAACGCTGCAAAAGAAGCAGTTAAGCGAGAAGTTCCTGTTGTTGCAATTGCAGACACTAATGCTAATCTGGATTTAGTAACGTATCCGATTCCGGGAAACGATGACGCGATTAAGGCAATAAGAATAATCACGGCAGCTGTAGCTGATGCATTTCTTGAAGGAAGACAGGTTTTTGAAAAGAAAAGCATTAAGGAAAAATTAGATCAAGAAAAAGCGGCAGAAAAGGAAAAGAAAGCTGCTGAAATGGCGGAGAATAAATCTAGCGGAACTATGAATAAGAATATTCTTTGATGCAAAGAATATTCTGCGGTCCTCGGCTTTGCCTGCGGGCCTAAAGAATCTACAATGAGTATCGACATAGATCAAATAAAAAAACTTAGAGAAAAGACAGGGGTTGGGATCGCTGATTGTCGCAAGGCGCTAGAAGAGGCCGGTGGCGATCTTAAGAAGGCAGAAGAGCTTTTGGAGAGTTGGGGAATTGATAAGGCAGCTTCGAAATCTGACCGAGCTGTTGGCGCTGGTGCAATTGAAACCTACATTCATTCTGGTGGTAAAGTTGGTTCGATGGTCGAGATTAACTCTGAGACTGACTTTGTAGCAAGGACAGACGAGTTTAAACAACTCGCCCACGAAGTTGCGATGCAAGTTGCCGCAATGGACCCGAAAGACGTCGAAGAACTTTTAGAGCAGGAATATATTCGTGACTCTTCCAAAAAGATCGCGGATTTGGTAAAAGAAACTATAGCGAAAGTCGGAGAAAACATTGTTATTAAAAGGTTTATGAGATTCGAACTCGGTCAATAATTTACGATGGTCGAAGCTGTTGTCAGCGCTATAAAAACCCCTTTTGATATTTTAAGTGGTCCGATCCCAGATGAAGTTTATTCCGATAGCGACGGGAATTTCAGTTTGAAGGGTTTTGAAGACAGCTTAAGGTTGCGTCGAGAAGTAATTAAAGCACAACTTGATGATGTGCGGACACTCTCCCCAGGTCTCTACTGGGATGCTTCAGATTTTGTAGGTTTAATAATTGATATTGACAGATATGAAGGTTATTTAAATGGACAAAATCATGTAGGTGCACAAACTGCGCTTGATGTGTGCAGAGCGGGTGCTAACACCATACAGGAAAATTACAGTAAAGATGGAAAGTTTTCGGAGAGTGAAGGAGCATTTAGAATAATGATTGCTAGATTCGGAGAGCTGAGAGAAATTTCTATCGCATAAGATGTTAAACGAAGCAAGGAGCCGTATGGAAGCGGCAATTTCCCATTTAAAAAACGATATTGCCCAAATAAGAACTGGTAGGGCAAATACTTCTTTAGTTTCCGAAATTGTAGTAGATGCCTATGGGTCTAAGATGATGGTAAAGGAGCTTGGGCAAATTACGACGCCAGAGCCAACGGTTATTTTAATTTCTCCTTGGGACAAATCGATAATCACAAATATCGTTGGTGGTATTACTAAAGCTAACATTGGTCTTAACCCGGTTGTAGATGGGGATGTCGTGCGAATTGCCATTCCGCCGCTTACCACAGAAAGGCGTGAACAGTTTATAAAACAGATGCACGGCATTTTAGAAGAATATCGAGTTCAGGTAAGACAAATAAGACAGGATGTTCGCGAAAACTTGAAAAAACAAAAAGAATCTGGCGATATGAGCGAGGACGAAGAGGTAAGGCAGGAAGCTGAACTGCAAAAACTACATGACGAATATATTGAACTTATTGAAGTTGTTGGCAAAGGCAAGGAAGAAGAGCTAAGGGTGATATAGAAGTATCACAGGTATGACAAGTACTAGAGAGGTATCACAAGAATTTTTATGAACGAAAAAGATTTTCGAAACGAGCTGAGATATACTACTTCACTGATACTTCACAAGATTGTTTAGCCTTTGATACTTGTGGTACTCTTGATACTCTTGATACTTTTATGATATCTGTTTTAGTGTTTATTTTAATTCTTTCTATTTTAGTTATCCTGCATGAGCTCGGGCATTTTATTATGGCCAAAAGGGCGGGTATCGGTGTTGAGGAATTCGGGTTCGGGCTGCCGCCCAGAATTTGGGGTAAAAAGATTGGGGAGACTCTCTATTCTATAAACTTGTTACCATTTGGTGGTTTTGTAAGGCTTGTCGGGGAAGACCCTACCGACGAAAAGAAGAATGCGAAGAATAGTTACTACAACAAACCTGCTTTGCAAAGGGCACTCGTTGTTATTGCAGGTGTTGTTGTTAACTTTATCCTCGCTGTTGTGATTTTTTATGTAGTAATTTTCTCTTTAGGATTCAAGGTAAGTTTACCCTTACTAGTCGATCATGATTTTAAATTTGTTAATCAGTCGAAACAAGTTCTGGTTACAAATGTCGCGCCGGATTCTCCTGCAGCGAAAACAGGGATTAAACCGTTGGAATCGATAATTTCTGCAAATGGAGAAAAGGTCGAATCAATCGAAGAACTGCAAAGCATAATCAGGACAAATCGTGATTCGCAAATAGAATTAGTCTTAGAGGATCCCGCAAATAATAAGACAAGGACTGTTTCGGTAACGCCTACTTTTGACGAAAAAGTGGAGGCTCCAATAATTGGAGTGGGGCTAGACCAGCTTGCCGTTTTGAGATACGAAACCTTACCCCAAAAACTTTTTGCGGGATTTGGTCATAGCTACAATACGATTGCTTATTCAAAAGCAGTTTTTGGAGAACTTATTGGTTATTCATTAAAGAATCGTGATATAACGCCCGTTAGCGAGGGGGTTTCTGGACCTGTTGGAATTGCCTCGATTACTTCTCAGGCCGTTAAGCTTGGCCCGCTTTCAGTTTTGCAGCTCGCAGCACTTCTTTCTTTGAACCTTGCTGTTGTAAATGTATTGCCAATTCCGGCGTTGGATGGTGGAAGGTTCTTCTTTATTATTATTGAAGCGATAACTCGCAGGCGAATTTATCCAACTGTGGAAAAATGGGTACACGCGGTGGGATTTGTACTTCTGATCGGTCTGATTATTCTCGTAACTTACAATGATATTCTTAAGTTGGTTAGGTAGAGGGCCGCGATATATAATTATTTCATGCGATATAGTCAGCTTTTTGGTAAAACATCACGCCAAGTCCCGAGGGACGAAGGCTCTATTAACGCGAAGCTTTTAATTCGGGCAGGCTTTATTCGTAAAGAAGTTGCGGGAGTTTATAACTATCTGCCGTTGGGACTTCGAGTACTAGAAAAAATCTCCAACATTGTTAGAGAAGAAATGAATGCTGCGGGGGGGCAAGAAGTAAAGCTTGTATCTCTTCAAAACAAAGACAGTTGGGAGAAAACCGGCAGGTGGAAAAAATTCGATGCGCTTTTTCAGGTCAAAAGCAGGTATAAAGCTGAGTATGCTTTGGGCCCGACTCATGAAGAAGTAATCGTGCCGATCGCGACAGAGTTTGTAAAGTCGTATAGAGATTTACCATTTTACGTTTACCAAATACAAAACAAGTTTCGCGACGAACCAAGAGCAAAAGGTGGGCTTTTACGGGGACGTGAGTTTTTAATGAAGGATTTATATTCGTTCCATGCAACAGAAGCTGAAATGTTGGAATATTACGAGGTTATGAAAGGTGCATACAAAAAGGTTTTTGAAAGAGTCGGATTGGACGCTATTGAAACGAGGGCTGACGGAGGGACTTTTTCGGAATTTTCCGACGAATATCAAGTTATTTGTGAAAGTGGCGAAGATGAAATCATTTATTGTCCTGGGGGAGATTATGCGGAGAACTCTGAAATTGCTCAAGCCAAAGAAGGTCAAGAATGCGTTTTGGGTCACGGATCCTTGAAGCGGGCAAAGACTATTGAAGTTGGAAATATTTTTCCGTTAAGGGATAATTTTTCTAAAACTTTTGGCCTCACTTTTAAAGATAAAGATGGAAAAGAACAGCCTGTGATGATGGGTTGTTACGGTATCGGGATTTCCAGGCTGATGGGGTCGATCGTTGAGGTTTTCAATGATGACAAAGGGATTACTTGGCCAAAAGGGGTTAGTCCTTATGACGTTCATCTTGTGCATATTGAAGATCCGGGAACTGAGCAATGGGCAAAAGAAACTTACGAGAAATTAACTAAATCCGGAATTGATGTTTTATGGGATGACAGAGAAGATGCTAGTGCAGGACAAAAATTTGCAGATGCTGATTTAATTGGGATTCCAGTAAGACTTATTGTTTCCAAGAAGACTGGAGGAAGTAAAGTTGAATGGAAAGAAAGAGCGTCCAAAGATAGTGAATTAATAAGTCTGGATGAAGCCGTTAAGAGAATAAGCAGTTCTGGCCAGCCTCGTTAGACTTGTTGTAAGCACTTAGTGTAAAATCTTCCTTTAATATGTCGTATCAAGTAACAAAAGGTGCAAAAGGCAAAGTGGACGTAAAAGTCGATGTTCCAAAGGACGAATTTGACCAAACTTACGACCAAGTTCTTGCTGCTTTAGGACGAGATGCAAAAATAGCAGGATTTAGGCCTGGTAAGGCTCCTAAGGATGTTCTTGTTGGACATGTTGGTGCGAACAAAATTCTCAATGAAGCAGCCGGTTTTTTGATAAACAAACACCTGGGAGAAGTTTTCGAAAAGGAAAAGTTTTTCCCAATAGATTCGCCTAAAATTTCGATTTCGACCCTGGCCCCAGGTTCTGCTTTTTCTTTTACGGCCTCTTTTACTCAGAAACCCCAAATTAAAATTGGTGATTGGAGAAAGATAAAAATAGAGAAGGTTAAGCCCAAAGCGATTGCGAATACGGACGTAGACGAGTCGATTAAAAATATTTTTGAAGCATGGAAGAAACAAAAAGCTTCAAAGGAGCCAAAAGAGCCAGAGGAGTCAAGAAAGTTTATTTATGACGCGCGAGGCGAGAAAATATTTTTGAAAGATGAACCAAAGAAGTCAGAAAAAAGTGGAAGTCCTTCGACTAAAGCTCAGGACAAAATTGATGACAATTTCGCAAAAGCGATCGGAGCGAGAGATCTAGCGCACCTAAAAGAACTTGTCAGGAAAGATCTGGAGACTATTGTTACGGATCAAGTGGAAGCGAAAGTGGAGCAAGAGCTTTTTGAAAAGTTGGTCGAAATGACTGAAGTTGAGGTGCCGGAGATATTAGTTGACGACGAACTCAATAGGATTTTAGTGAGGCTTTCTTCGCAACTAGAACAGCAAGGAAGGGATTTAGATTCTTATCTTAAAGAAGAGAAAACGACGATTGATGAGCTTAAAACTAAATGGAGAGAACAAGCAGAAAAGAATGTTAAAACGACACTGGTAATGGATAAGATCGGGAGAGATGAGAAAGTTTCTGTCTCTCAAGAAGAAGTTGAGACTGCACTCAGAGGGGTTGGAGAAGCAAATTTGACCGACGAACAAAAAGCGGACATGGAAAGATACGTAACGCTTTCTATATTCCAAGCAAAGACTTTGGACTTGGTTAAAAAAGCAGTAGCTTTATAAATTCCCCCTAAAATTGATTCAAGGTGTATAATTAGCCTCCAAATGAGAGAAAGGGTTGGGCCATTTTTAAGGAATCCAAGGAGAGTTGCGTTCAGCTCTGGGGTTCTTGCCGCAGCGTTTTTCTCAGGCTGTGTTGACTCAGACGCACCGGATAATAAGGTATCAACGCCTACATAAACCCCAACGGCAGGTCGACAATTCGAGAGAGCAACTTCTACTCCTGAGCCCACCGTGGTCACAAAAACCCCAACTGTTGTTTCACCGAAAGCATCACCTGAGCCCCAAGCAACTGCTTTGGCAGGAAACGATAGCGGAAGAGCATTGGAATTGGACGGTTTTGGCGACGATGCGGTCAAGTTTAACGGAGAGGGTTATGATTTCACTGCTTTGCCTGTTCGAGTAGAAGCAAGAATCAAACTCAACGAATCACTTACACCTGGATTGTCTAGGTTCGAAGGCGATACCGTGCTTGCAAAAGACGAAGCGATTGCTTTTTTTGCTGCCTTAGCTGCTTGTCCTGATGCAGGAATGGCTTTAGTTATTGATGACGGAGATCCAGTTTGCGGGCCAAAGGTCCAACGTGGCGTTTGGAAGGACATTGGTTTTGTTTACGACGGGGAAACTGTCACTTTTCTTCAAGGTGGAAAGGAAGTTGAAAAAAGAGATTGGCAGAGCCAGGTTCCCCTTGAGAATGGATTAGTAGTTATCGGAAGGAGTTCTGAAGGAATTACTCCTAAGATATGGAATGGGTTTATGGACTTTGTTTGGGCGGCAAACAAAGATGGGGTTATTTTTATGGTGGTTTTTGATAGAGATTTTTACGATTCGGTGAAGAATAGAGCTGGGACACCTGAAGGAGACGCAAAGATTGTTACAGTAACGGATAATTTACCTTGATAAAAACAAGCTAAAGTTTTAGAATGAAGAGTCGATTCGATGGCAACTAGGTTGTCTGAGTTCCGTCATTGCGAGAAGCGGAGCGACGAAGCAATCTAATTAGAGTTTGAGATTGCCACGCTCATATATTCGCTCGCAATGACAAAGAATTATGCTTGAATTAGAGAGGATGTGCATTACTTGATTGGCAAAAACCATTGTTACCCATTTTTCTCCAGATTTTGACGGAATACCCGCGATTTGGTTATTGAAAAAATTTCATCCCGATTTTAAAAACGCCAACGTCGTCTTTTGCCCTGCAGGAGGGACTTACAATAACGAGTCGGTAGACTCTAATCCGGACATTGTTCATGTCGACACAGGCATGGGGAAGTTTGACCATCATCAAACGAATGATTTTACTTGTGGAGCTCAGCTTGTTTACGAGCATTTAGTCAAAGAAGGATATGTAGCAGAAGATGATGAGGCCTTGGCTCGAATGGTCAAGATTTTTACCGAGGTAGATCATGCATGGGACGTTTACAAATGGCCAGAACCGGAAAGTGACAGGTGGGAATTTGGGTTGCCGAGCATTTTAGTTGGTTGGAAGGTCAATTTTCCGAAACAAGACGAAAAGTACGTTGAGTGGATGATGTCGCCGCTGGACGCGATTTACAGGATTATGCAGTTTAAAGTGAAGGCGGAAAAAGAATTAGAAGAGGGTAAGGAATTTAAGACGCGCTGGGGAGAAGGAATTGCGATGTATACGCCAAACGACGCGGTTTTGGATGCCGCTATTAAAAAAGGGTTCGCGCTTGTTGTCAGAAAAGACCCAAAAAGAGGTCATGTGCGAATAACTGGTTCCAATAATCACAAGGTCGACCTAACGCGCGCGTACGAAATGTTTCAGAAGAAAGATCCCAACGCAACGTGGTTTCTGCATGCCTCCAAAGTTTTACTTAGAAACGGGTCGACCAGAAATCCCACTATGAAACCGACTAACCTTGGGATAGATGAAGTAGTTGAGGTTCTGGAAAAAGCGTAATATGCTTAAAAAAACTAAATGGTTAGTCAAAGAAGGAGCTTTACGAGTTAAATATATGACCACAAAAGATTGTATTTTTTGCAAAATAGTAAGCGGAGAAATTAAATCTAATTTGATCGCTGAAACTAAAAAGGCGATTGCTATTCATGACATTAACCCTGTTGCTTCAACTCACATTCTTATTATTCCAAAAAAGCATATTGATTCGGTTTTGACAGTAAGCGAGGAAGACAGCGGGGATATAATAGAGTTATATAGAGTTGCGAAAAAGATAGTGGAAGATAAAAAACTTGATGCTTTCAGACTGACTTTTAATGGCGGGAAATATCAACATGTGCCCCATTTGCACATGCATTTGATATCAGGAAGTAAAGTAGAATGGTCAAGACTTTAAAGAAAATCATTATATGCGAGAGGAAGGTGATTTTATATGGCTACTAAAGTCGTAGCACAACCAGGCGAATCAGTAGATTCACTAATTAGAAAATTTAACAAAAAGGTCCAAGCCGAAGGAATTTTAATGGAGCTTAAAAAAAGAGAGCATTATCTAAAGCCTTCTTTAAAGAAGCAACAAAAAATTCAGATGGCTCGTAAAAAATTTATTAAGAGAAAGATTTAATGTCACTTTTAGATACTATCAATTCTGATTTGACTGCCGCAATGAAGGCGAGGAACCCGACTGTGGTTTCCTCCCTTAGAATGGTGCTTTCAAACCTTAAGACCGCTGCAATTGCCAAGGGTGCAGACTTGGAAGACGACGAAATTGTTTCGGAGATATCAAGAGTGGCGAAGCGACACAAAGAATCGATTCAAGCTTTTGAAAATGCAGGTCGAGCGGAACTTGTTGAAAAAGAAAAAAAGGAACTGGCAGTAGTTTCTAAGTACTTGCCTGAACAAATGAGCGATGAGGAAGTAAGTAGGATTGTAGATGAAGTTATTGCCCAGACGGGTGCCGCGACGATTGCAGATTTGGGCCGTGTAATGAGCAGCGCAATGATTAAGATAAAAGGCCAAGCTGATGGTTTCGTTGTTTCTGCCTTAGTTCGCGAAAAATTATCCGCTAAGTAATTTTATGTTGACTGTTTTGATTCGGACTGATACCCGATATCCTGTTAATAGAAAGGCTATAAGAAAGGCAGTTTTTGACACTTTTCTGAAGCATGGAATTGTCTCCAGTTGTGAGGTCTCTGTTTTTATTGTGGGGGAGCGAAAAATGAAAGAGCTTTCAGAGAAATATTATGGTGATAGCGATCTTCACGAAGTATTTTCGTTTCCGCTCGAGGACTCTGAATCCTCGTCAGAAAATAGGGGTTTTGTTAATTCGCCTGATGACAAATTGAGACTGGGTGATATAGTGTTATGCTGGCCGCAGGTTGTTATGCTTGCCGGCCAGGAAGGCATAATGGTGGACGAAGAAATTTCCTTCTTAACCGCTCACGCTGCCGAGCATTTACTTGGAATTCATCACGAGTAACAGGATCTATTTAACATGACCGTTTTCTACCGTAAATACCGACCGCAGAAATTTTCTGACCTTGTCGGTCAAGAAAATATAAAAGAAATACTTTTGGCACAGTTGTCATCTGGCAAGATAAGTCATGGATATTTATTTTCCGGGCCAAGAGGTACGGGGAAAACTTCAACTGCTAGAATTTTTGCAAAGGCCGTAAACTGTCAGGCCTACCAGAAACCAGTTACCAGAAACCAGAAACTGAATTTTGGTGAGCCTTGCAATAAATGTATTTCGTGTAGGGCGATTGTTGATGGTTCGCACCTTGATCTGATTGAGATTGACGCCGCTTCCAACCGGGGCATCGAAGAAATACGAGACCTTCGGGAAAAAATTAAACTTTCGCCTGTTTTTTCCCAGTTTAAAGTGTACATAATAGACGAAGCGCACATGTTGACGACCGAAGCGTTCAATGCGCTTTTGAAAACTTTAGAGGAGCCTCCTGCACATGCAATTTTTATTCTCTGTACAACAGCTGTTGAAAAGTTGCCTCAAACGATAATTTCCAGACTTTCCAGAATAAAGTTCGCAAGAGCAAACAATGAATCGATAATTCGTGCACTCGAAAAGATTGCCAAAAGCGAAGGAATAAAAGTTGACCGTGATGCCCTTGTCGCAATTAGTAGAGTAGCAGATGGTTCTTTTAGAGATGCAATTTCAATTTTCGATCAGGCTGCTGCAAGTGGGCTAGGTGTTACCGCGGAGCAGATAACAAAATCGATCGCAGTTTCTGGCTGGAACCAGACTTCAGAAATTGTCGGTTTTCTGATGCACAAAGATTTGAAGGCCGCGATCGTTTTGATTGATGATTTTGCCAAAGAGGGAGGGGATGCCCAGCTTTTAACTAGAGAAATTATTGCAGTTGTTGAAAAAATTCTCTTTTTAAAAATCGGAGTTGCCGATACTCTTTCAGACTTAGATTCTGCGCGCAGAGAAAAGATAAACTCACTTTCCGAAGACATAAGTTTTGCGGATGCTCAAAATCTGCTCAAGTTACTTTTAATTGCAGAAGGCGAAATGAAACTTTATCCGCTGCCAAAAATTTCTCTGTTTCTAGCTTTGTGTAAATATTGTGGTGATAACCTTCCTCAAGAGCAGCTTGCAGTCAAAAGAAATGAAAGAGTTGCTGAAGAGCCCAATTTGGAAGAGAAAAAATCAGGGAAAGAAAAAGTTGAAGTAACTGTTGATACTGGAGGGGATTCTGGCGAGATAAAATTAAGTGCAAAAGGTAAGGTGGGGTCACTATCTAACATAGAAGATAAGTGGAAGCACTTTTTGGAGAAAGTGCGGCCCGCAAACGCTCATCTTGTTGCGCTTCTTCGTTCAACTAGACCGATGGAGTTTGATGGTGTTAATCTAGTACTAGAGGTTTTTTACAAATTTCACAAGGAGAAGTTAGAGGAACCCAAGATAGCAAAATTGCTTGAGGAAACGTTATCTGACGTGTACGGTCAAAAGATCAGTCTAAGAACAGTGCTTGCACAAAAAAGGTCAAAGTTACCCACACCGGTTGAAAAAAGTGACGTTGTTGATGTTAGCAGCGAAGATCTCTCTAAACTTGCCCAAGAGATATTTTCTAAATGATCAAAAAGCTTTACCTTATAGTTTTTATTATTTCTCCGCTTGTTCTTTCCGGTTGTCTGCCTAAGATTGGTGGGGGAGAGAAAAAGGCAGAAGCTGATCAATTTGTTCAAGGTTCGGTGGTTCCGAGTTTTCCTCAGACTGTCCCTTTATATAAAGATGCTAAGACCGTCGAGTCTTTTGAGAGCATGGATTCTTGGGGAGCGAGTTTTGTAACAGAGGAAGATTTAAATAAGGTGGTTGAATTTTATGGAACGAGCCTGCCTGCTCTTGGTTGGGAGGCAGATCTTAAAAAAAACGCTTCTTATTTTACTTACAATATAAAAAATGAGCAGTACGTTGGTACAATTGTTATAAATAAGGCGTCTGACGGCAAGCGGACCGCAATATTAGCTTCTCTTACTACCAGATAAAATTTGACGGCCAATTTTTGGGTTGATAAGATTGAATTGTCCATGAAGAAGGTATTTCTTTTGCCCCTTTTCGTAATTCTCCTTGCTGTTTTCTCTTTTGATGCGTTTGCAATTTCCAACGACCAGTCTGTTGGGAAAATGGGGGAGAGGCTTGAGGAGTTAAGGCTAAAGAGGCAAGAGATCCGCGACAGGAATTTAGAAAAAAGACAAATGTTGCAGGAGAATTTACAAGAGAATAGGGAAGCGAAGAAAGAACAGTTCAAAGGCGAGGCGGCTACAAGGATTAGAAATGCCTTTGCAGTAATCCTTAGGCGTTATAATGCAGCTCTTCTGAGATTAGACAAAATATCCGAAAGACTTGCTTCGAGAATTGACAAGCTTAAGGCCAAGGGGGTTGACACGTCAAAGGCGGAAGCCGATCTAGCAGCAGCCGAGGCAGCCGGGGCAGAAGCGCAAGCTGCAATAGACGCCGCCCAAACTGCTGTTGACTCGATAGATACGTCGTCTGGTGATGTAAGAAGTGTGGTTTCTGCGGCTAAAGATGCGGTAAAAAACGCGAAAGAATCTCTTAAGAAGTATCATAAGGCATTAGTCCTTGTAACCCGAGACCTAAAGGCATCGGCTGACTTAAGAAGCGAAGAAGGTGAACATGCAAACTAGAAAATCTGGGCTTTTAAATTTAATAATACTTATTTCGGTGGCGGTTGTTGGTGCTGCACTGTTAGTGTTTGGTGTTTTAGACTTAGGAGACTTCAAGAAAAATAGTGGCATAAGCCAAGATGAACAAGTTAGACGGTTAGAGACCTTAGGAGGGTCGGACGAGGTTGACGATATAGAAGTTTATCTTAATGACACTGATGTTGAGAATGTCGACAGTGAGTTAAGCGAGGTAGACGAATCTCTTCAAAGTCTCTGAACCCAGCACACTCTCTTGACAAAGTCCTATAGTTAAGATACCATTCGTTGATTATGGCAATGAATTACATTGAAGCCCCCAGAGGAGCTTCAAAAGCAAATCTTGAACAATATGCCAATGGTATTGGCCAAATGGAGCAACTTGCCCGAAGCCTTCAATCTCAAGAACTACTTCCAGAAAGATTTGCACCAGAACCATCAAGGCTACGCACTTCTCTAGAAGGTAGAGTCCGTCAGGAAACCCTTACGATTGGCGGTAAAACTTCACAAGAACTTTTAGGAGCACTAACTCAAGGTGGTTTTAGAATCGGCTCTTATGCCAGAAGCATGATGGAAAGTCCTGCTTTCACCACTTTGCCGGAACCTCAAGAAATAGACCTAGTTCGCTTACAAGTTAAAGACTTAGGAATCAGCAAAAACATACCCACAACCGATGAAATATACGCAAAAGCTCAAGAATTAGGTCTTGACCTTTGCCCTGCCGAAGTCGGCCCTCAATTACGTCTTAAATATAAGGATCAACCACGCGGAGAATGGGTTACTATAGGAATGAAGCAAATTCCTGCTTCCGATGGCTATCCTAATGTGTTTGAAGTTGGTCGCCATGGTCGTGGGTTATGGCTCCCTAGCCGTTGGACTAGGCCTGACCTCTGGTGGAATCCCGGCGATCAGTTTGTTTTCAGTCTCCGCAAGTAATCTTGGCTTCTTAAACTCTTAAGTTCTTTATTTTTCCTTTAAAACATAATAGGTTGCCCGTCCACGACCTTTTCTCTCAATTAACCCAAGCTCAATTAGTTTTTTAAAATCAAGCGCTCTTGTTGCTTTTGCACGGCTTGTGAGCTTTGCATAAGCCGGGTCGGCAATAAAGCCTTTTTCGCGAATGTACTCAAGCATTTTAAGGTGGTATGGTTGCAGCTCATTATCAGGATTTACCGCAGACTGCGGAAGCATTTTCTGAACCCGCAAGAGTTCGTCAATAATCCCTTCTGTAAAATATTCAAGCCAATTAGTAAAGTCTTGCTTGTCAACAATCTCGTAATAATTACCAAATTCTCCAACCGTCTGAAAGTATCTTGTGACATTTTTGTTGTAATAGTTTTCAAAGCTAAAAAGATTAAACGTATTGAGTCCTAAAGCCGCCAGTAAAACTTTTGTAACAAGTCTGGTTGTTCTCCCGCTTCCATCCATAAACGGGTGAATTACAACCATTTGTTTATGAAATACACCAGCAAGAATTAGAGAGTCAATTACATTTATATTTTCATTTATGAACTTGATTAAATCCTCAAGTAGCAACTCCACATCTTTGACATCAGGAGGAAGATATACCGTCTGTCTTGTTCTTGAATCATTTACAACAACTGCTTTTTCTCTAAGCTGCCCTGACTCAAAAGACGGAAGCAAGCCTGCTGTTATTTGTTTTTGAATGTTAAGAATGAGACTTATAGATATTTCTATCGTTCCTTCGGCAAGCTTTCTGTTTAGGTCTTGCAGCGCTTGATTGTAATTTAATACTTCGCGCTCACTGTCCCGAATATGGGAAGGTTTTGATTTAAGAATCTTTTTGACCTCTGTTAGTGGTAACGGATTTCCCTCAATGCTTGTTGAAGCATAACTTGAGACTTCACGCGCACTTCTCTCAAGTTCAAGAAGTACTACGTTTGAGAAATGTTTATTATTGAGATTGGAAACTAAAGAGTCAATTCTTTTGATGTTTGCTAAAAGCTTGTCTGTGATCGTATATCGAGGCTGAAACATATTAGTATATAGACGAATTATAGACGATTATTAGACGATTTGTAATAGTTGACTAATTAAAGAGTCAGGGGTCACCGATAGATGGAAAGTAGAATAAAACCAGTCATTCGATAAAAGAAGAAAATTCTGGTATTAAACGTAGTGGAAACTTGATATATAATTTGGTAATATTATGGAAAGTTCAGAAGCGGCTACTCAGCTGCTTAAAAACAAATATAATCTTCATAAAAGCCCAGAAGTAGATAACGCTGCGAAGCGTACAAAAGCACACACAGGCGAGAGAATTCCCCAAGACCCATTACTTCGTATTCAAAACTACTTGAATCGTTTTCACGAAATTACAGATCGACCTGACGCAGACGATCGTGAACACGGCATGGATGCTGCAAAAAGATTTCTTCACTCAAAGTATGTCATTAAACCAGATGAGGTCCCAGAAGGATATTTTGAAAACCAGCAACGCCAGGCACGCGAACTTGGACATGGGGATATTGAAATAACAGGTGACATGCGAACTCAATTAACAGATGTTCTTGTCGCAGATCAAAAATCAAGTCTTGATAAATGGGTTGATTATCTTTCCTCGCCGGACGCTCCCTACCCTGATAGTTTAAAATATTTTACCCTCAGAAGCATTCTTACGATGGGTGATTACGATAAAGAAAGACACGCATTTACGCAAAGATCAAAAGGCACGGTTAAACCATTTCCAGACCTCAACCGAGAGGCACTTGCCTACGGGTATAAGTGCCCTTTTTGCTTATTGACACGGCTTCTATAAAAGGTTTATTACAAGACTAGTTTAAATCCAAAACAATTTTCGTATTTTAACAACCAAAAATTATGCGAGCTGCCCGTGCAGTTTTTCGCACCCTAAAAATTAAAATGAAGGAGAAATTACAGCACACAAAACGCAATAATCTAAAGGTAAACTGGAGAACTGTTTGGTACTCTGTTTTGATTTGGCTGATGGGAATTATTGTTGGCGGATTTGTTGTTTTGCCTTGGTATTATTTAGTTTTCCCCTTAATTGTTTTATGGACTACTGTTGTTTACTTTAACAGCAAAAGGTCCGAAAAGAGTTTCAGGGCTGGTCTTTGGATTTCTTTGTTTTGGTTTTTTTCTATTTGTACTTTAGATTTTATTGAGATCATTGGTCCTTATTACTTTGATGTGCCATTCTATTTTTCGGATTCAAGAAACTGGTTGAAATATCCCTTAATTCTGCTTGTGCCCGTAATTTACAGTTTGGTTTTGGAATCTTCAAGATTTAGAAAGCCCCCGCGCCGTGTCCTTGCGCCAAAGTTAAGTGCGGATATTTAAATCTCTTGCTGTTGATTCGACGCTTTGAGGTATGTTAACCTTAATTTTAACGAAATCCCCAAACAATGCGAGATCTTTCGAAGACACAATATCGTGATCACAATAAGCTTGCTTCACTCAAAAAATACGGGAAAATTTTTATAATCGTTGCTTTTATACTTGGAGTTTTCTTCGCTGTTACTTCTACTTTTAATATTTCAACACCTGGTGGCTCCGCGGTGGTATTGAGAGAAGCCCCTAGAGGACTTACTCCCGTTGGAGGCAGTAGCGAACTTTCAGGTGTTGCGGAGGGTGGCGTAGAGCTTACCAAACAGACGGCAACATTACAGGATGTGGAATATGGTGGAGAAGCAAGAGGAAGTGCAACAAGGTCTTTTGGTGGTGGAACGTATATCCTTACTGTTTCTGCAACGCTTCCGGATCCGACCAATAACTTATACCAAGTATGGCTTGCAAATGGAAGCCAAGCACTACCAATCGATTATATGAGTGGTTCCAAAAATAGTTGGAGCCTGTCACTTCGAGATACAGATAAATATTCCAACTATCGGGAGATCTGGATTACAAGAGAAATAACAAAAGATTCAAAACCCGAGTTACACGTATTGGAAGGCTCCTTTTAACGTTCATAGTTGATCGTATATCGTTCATCGCAATTTAAGTTTCTTCTTTGATTGACTACTCCCCATCAACCATTTACGATTAACGATTAACATGAAGCGAGTGATGGTTTTCGGCGCATTTGACGGATTGCACCCCGGCCACATTAATTTTTTTAACCAAGCCATAAAGCATGGTGATTATCTGATTGTTTCTGTTGGAACTGACAAAAACGTTTTTAAAATAAAAGGCAAGAAACCCTTGTTCTCTCAAAACGAAAGGCTATCGCTTGTGGAAAACGTCGCCTTGGTGGATAAAGCAGTTCTTGGTGCGGAAGAAGATTTTTACGGAGAACTAAAAAAATACGAACCAGATTTTATTTGTTTGGGCTACGATCAGTGGGCGAGTGAGGAAGAGGTTAGTCACGGTTTAAAAAAAGCTGGCCTTTTAAAAACTAAAGTCGTAAGACTTAAACCCTATAAAGAAACTAAAGCTAAGTCAACTCATTTGAAAAAGCGCTCAGTAGATTTCTAAGCATTTTCAAGGTGATAAAGTTCTGGTGTTGCTTTCGCTGCCAGAATAACATTATCATCTTGTCATTCCAGCGAGAGCTGGAATCCACTTCGAGTAAGGGGGAATCAAAATATCAAGGTCTTCAGGTCGGCGAGTAATTCATTTATGGATTCTGAATCTAGTTCAGAATGACGGAGGTCCCTCGAGGAAACCTCGGGTTCCTCTTAAAGTTCTAGTAGGGTGGAAAGGTCGAGGTGGCTCGACATTTAGAAAGGAAATCTTTTAGCAATTTTTGTTACGATTCCTTCTTTGTGCTGTTTGGAAATTTTTTTCTCCTTAACTTTGACGAGAAGTCTCTTCATTCGTTCAACTGCTTTATCTATGGCTTTGTCCACCGAGTGTTCAACGTCTACAATCGAAAGATTTTTTCCTGGTATGTCTATTTCTATCTCACAATAGTAATCTTGTTCTTTGTCGCGATGAGATTTTTGTGATATCAAACGGACTTCAATTAGGTCTATTTTGGAGTGGAATTTAGCTAACTTTTTTACTTTTTCTTTTGCGTATTCTTCTACTTCTGGGAATTCTTTGAGGTGAATGCCGGAGACTATTATATTCATTGTGGTAATTTTATATTAACAATTGACAATTAACAATTAACAATTTACCATTTACTTCGATATGTTTGATCCTTCTTCGTCAAGATTTAGGAGGACAAGTAAGTTAGGAGTATAAAGATGTTTGACAAGTTACAACAATTAAAAGAACTCAAAAAGATGCGCGATGACGCGATGCGGATTCAGAAGGCGCTCGACGAGGAAGTCGTAGAAATTGAAAGAAATGGTGTTAAGGTCAAACTAACACTCGCTCAAAGATTTATCGAAATCAATGCAAATGGTCATGACGATAGCGATGTCGTTGAAGCTGTAAACGAAGCTGTAAAAGAAAGCCAAAAAGAGGCAGCCAAAAAGATGCAAGGCATGGTTGGTATGGATGGCCTCAAGGGCATGTTCGGGCAGTAATTGTTTGATATACTTCTTTCTGAGTGAAAGTTCCAAAAAGTGTTGCTAATTTAATCGAAGCTTTTGAAAGCTTGCCTGGGATTGGCCCAAAGACCGCGGCGAGGCTTACTTACTATCTTCTGCACGCTCCGGACTCGCTTTCCGAAAAACTTTCGGAAGCCACACGCGATTTAAAAACAAATACTAAAATTTGTTCTATTTGCCAGAATATTACAGAACATGACCCGTGCGAGATTTGTGAGGATGCCGATCGCGATCAGACGATTATTTGTATCGTGGAGGATCCGCTGGATGTTTGGGCGATAGAAAAATCCGGAAGTTTTGGAGGTTTATACCACGTTTTGCATGGAGTAATTGCGCCTCTTGAGAATGTTGGTCCAGAAGACCTTAGAATAAATGAACTTTTGAGTCGACTTAAGGATGAAAAAGTAAAGGAACTTATTATGGCAACAAACCCGTCGATGGAAGGTGAAGCAACAGCAATGTACATTCAAAGATTAGTAAAACCTCTGGGATTAAAAGTTACGAGAATCGCCAGGGGAATTCCTATCGGTGCAGAGTTGGAATACGCAGACGAGGTTACAGTCCGCAGAGCTCTCGAAGGTCGCAAAGACTTTTAAGATGAATAACGAATTAAGAATTATGAATTAAGGTTTCAAACCATAATTCATAATTCAAGATTATACGCTACAATGGAATCATGGGTGACGGCGACGGATTTGGTTCCCAAATTTTAGATACTGTAGGTGAAGTTGGTGGGGCAGTTGGGTCTGAACTTAAAAAATTCGGCAAAAGTGCTGCATCTCAGGTTACGGGTGGTCAAGACTCTTCTTCTAATTCGACAAATAATTCCGCAAAAAATAAATCGAGTAGCCCTGGTGACAATCCCGTAGGTGAATTTAAAAAGGTAGGCCAATCTATAGTTGGACAGATAAGCGGGCGAGAGCCAAGGCACGATGAAATAGCCGAAATGAAAAAGAATGACGATGAATTTTCGGAAGCCGAACATTCTGCTGTTGCTGTCAGAATTCAGCAGATTTATGAGGAACATGCGGCCAAAAGGGCAAGTGAAGCAAAAAAAGAAGAGATGGTAGAGGGGCGAAAAGAAGAGGTGAAGGCTGAGAATCTAGAAGTGCAAAAGAAACAAGAATTCACTAACAGCGCAATCCAAAAAACACGCGCAGAGATCAAGAATTATGGAGCGGAGTAATTTTTGCAAGGCCGACTTTACTTAGAGCGTAATAAAAACTAAAATTTGACCGATGACACAGGAGAGAAGTGGTGAAAGACTACAAGGGAAAGGCCAAAACGGTGTCCCCGGCGGCGGATTATCGCCAGAATTAAGAGACATATTGGAAGGTCAAAGTCTGGAAGCTGAAGTCGATGCAGCCATAGATGCAGTACTTGAAGAAGGATATCAAATGGCACGGGAAGAAATGTTAAAAGTAATTCAAGAAATGAAAAAAGATCCAAGCAAATAAACCTGATGCAAAATCTTGAAGGTTCAGAGAATCTGTCTTTGTCTGAGGATGGTGAAAAGAGAAAAATAGCAGAAGGTGGGATGTTAGCGGCGCATTTCGTTAGAAAAGTGTCAATGGGGAGAAAGGTGGATGGCAGGAGATACGGTTTTGATGGTGATTACGTAAGGGCAATTAATAAAAGGGTGGCCGCCGGTGCTGACTGGGGAGGTCGGCTTAGGGAGGAGAATTTAGGTATAGATGAATTTGATGCCGTAAGCTGGCATGAGGTGCCGACAAGATTTTATTTGTATTCTAACTGGTTGGACACTCAGATGAGAGAGGTTACATCCAACCCTGATGATATTGTTCTTGCTCTCGAGACTGCTGCAGCTGCACATTACGGGCTTACTCAACCAGAGCTCCATCCTTTTGCGTTTGGAAATGGTAGAACTGCAAGGGCTTTGGTCAATGGAATTTTAATGACCTGTGCTGATGAGCTTAGGCTCTACAAAATAGCTCTCCCTCCAATTCCAATTCTTCGAGATTACAATGAGGATCGAGATCGGAGATATATAAAAGCCTTAAGGTCTGTCAGGGAAACTGGAACACTTAATCCCTTAATGACTGTTTTGGCCAACAGATGGTCTCAAAATTTAGGAGAACTTTTGGAAAGAATCCACAAGGAGCTTGGGATTCCTAAAAATCCAGCTGATAAAAGAATGATCGAAACCTTGGAGAGGAGAAAAGATAGGCTCGATGAATTTGCTGGTCATTCCGAAAGCTCGAATAAAAATGTACAAAAAAAAATGAAGAATGGTTATCATCAGTACTGGGTTCCCAATTACTTTGATCCGGTTTGGATGAAGGGTGGTAGTGGCAATTAAGCTTTATAATTTTCTCCCCAAAAAAGTAGAAGAGTTTAATCCGATCAATGCCAAGAGCGTCGGGATGTATACCTGTGGCCCGACGGTTTACGACTATGTCCACATTGGCAATTGGCGTACCTTTGTTTTTGAAGACGTTTTAAAGCGTGTTTTGAGATTTAATGATTTTGATGTGACGCATGTTATGAATATAACCGACATCGACGACAAGATAATTAAAAAAGCCGCTGATGAAGGAGTCGACTATAAGAAGATAACAGAAAAATTCGAAGAAGCGTTTTTTGATGATTTTGAAAAATTAAATATAGAATCCGAAGAGGATGCACCGAGAGAAGTTCGTAGAGAAACAAATATGTTCGAACAGTATCCTAGGGCAACCGAGAGTATTGACGCAATGATAGTCCTGATCCAAAAACTTCTCGAAAAAGGTGTTGCCTACAAAGGGGACGATGGAATTTATTTTTCGGTTGAAAAATTTCCAAATTACGGTAAACTTTCTGGGCTTTCTAAAGGTAATTTGAAAAAGGGCGCGAGGGTTAACGCTGATTTATACGATAAAGAAAGCTGGGCGGATTTCGCGCTTTGGAAGTTCCCTTCTTCGCCAAAGGCTTCGGGAGGGCAAGTAAAAAAGGAGCCCAGTTGGCCGGCGCCATTTGGAGAAGGTAGACCGGGTTGGCATATCGAGTGTTCTGCTATGAGCATGAAAGCTCTTGGCGAAACGTTTGATATCCATGCCGGTGGTGTAGATTTGCTGTTTCCTCACCACGAAAACGAAATTGCGCAAAGTGAGGCGGCGACCGGGAAGAAATTCGTTAATTATTGGATGGAGGGTGAGCATCTACTTGTTGAGGGAGAAAAGATGTCTAAAAGCTTGAACAATATTTATACGCTTGCCGATATTTCTGAAAAAGGATTTGATACTCTCGCGCTCCGCTATTTGTTTCTGACGGCACATTACAGGTCTAAACTTAACTTTACTTGGGAAAGTCTACAGGGTGCGGGCAATGCGCTGAACAATTTGCGGGAGGAAGTCGCCAGTTGGAATGAGGTCGAAAAGGAGGCGTGGGAAGGTTTACCTGATTTTGAAAAAGATTTTAAAAACGCGATCAACAACGATTTGGACATGCCGCGAGCAGTTGCTGTGATGTGGGATATGGTTAAAAGCGATAATCCAACTGTTCGAAAGCACGAATCAATTTTGGTGATGGATAAGGTTTTGGGGCTTGGGCTGGAGAGAATTAAAAAAGCAGAATTGCCAGAAGGCGCGAAAGAACTAATTGAAAAAAGAGAGGCAGTGAGGAAGACGGGAGATTTTGAAGAGTCGGATAATATGAGGGGAGAGTTAGCAAAGATGGGGGTTGAGGTTGAGGATACACCGCAGGGGCCAAAGTGGAAGGTCAAACAGCGATAACTTCACAGGACGAGACCACTCTATTACTCTAGAGTATTAGAGTGATTTATACTGCATGATAGTTCATAGAAATGATTGATGTCGTTAAAGTTAAAAATCGAAATGAGGGGCAAGACAAGGCGCATGATCTTTTAAAAAGGTTAGTCGATGATAAAACTCTGCTGGCCCTTAGCGGGGGAACTTCTCCTGATTATAAACGAATGATTGTTAAGCCAGGCGATATTAGACCTGGGGCAATTTGCGTTGTAGACGATCGGTTTGGAAAACCATTCCATAAAGACAGCACGGAGTTTCTTCTAAAAGAATCAGGCGTCAAAGATTGTGCAGACGACTATTGCATGGAAGCTCACAAGATTTTAAAGGGGGAAGATCTAATAACAACCGGGAAAATTTATGCGGAAGAAATCGAAGAATTATTTGGAAGGTTTAGTAAAAGGGTCGGTCTAATGGGGGTTGGGACAAATTTACATACTGGTGGAATTTTTCCTTACAGTTTGGCTGCAAAATCTCCGGAGCTTGCCGTTGGGGAAACAGTTGATGATAAATACAAGAAGAGGGTTTCAATAACCCTAAAAGCATTGGGGCAATTTACTGGCTTTATAATTTTGATGTTTGGAAAAGAAAAAAAAGATGCAATTAAAACAATGCTAGATGAAGCGGAAAATGATATGCAAAAGTATCCTGCGATTTTTTACAGAAAATCGAAAATCAAATCTTACTTAATTACAGACCAAAACGTATAAATATTCTTCGAGTGAGCGTAGCGAATCGAGAAGTTTTTATTAAAGTGAGTTCTCGACAAGCTCGAATAATATTATTAATATAAAGTGATGAAACTTGGATTCATAGGCCTAGGCAAAATGGGTAACAGAATGGTCATTAAACTTCTTGGTGAAGGACATGAAGTTGTAGTTTGGAATAGAACAAAGGCGAAGGTCGATGAGCTAAAAGAGGAAGCTGCTAGTAATTGGAAACTTTCTGACGCTGAATCAGTTGCTGACCTAGTTAAAAAAGCTGGCGGAGATGAGCCGGGGCCAAGAATTATTTGGTCGATGTTACCAGCAGGGGAAGCGACCGATGAAATTCTTGAGGAAGTTGGAAAGCATGTAAAAGAAGGCGACATTGTAATTGACGGAGGGAACTCTAAATTCACAGATACTGACAGAAGATTTGGCGAATTTACATCAAAAGGAGTTGAATATTTGGGTATTGGAGTTTCCGGTGGAATTATAGCAGTAGAAGAGGGTTATCCTCTGATGGTTGGCGGAAGTTTGACTGCTTACGAATATATCGAGCCGATTTTAGATTCTCTGGCAAAACCTGGGGGCGGACATCAATATTTTGGAGAAGGTGGAGCGGGGCATTTTGTGAAGATGGTTCATAACGCAATTGAGTATGGGATTATGGAATCTATTGGTGAAGGATTTGGGCTGTTGGCCGAGTCTCCACACAATTTGGATTTATTGAAAGTAGCACAGCTTTACCAAAAAGGGACACTGGTTTCTGGTTTTATGATGGCGAGGACAATTGAAGTTTTGCAAAACGATCCAGAACTGAAAACTATTAAAGGAATAATAGGCAAGGCTTCGTTTGAGACTATTTGGGCTGTCGAGGAAGCGAAAAAGAGGGATTTGATTTTTGACATTATTGAGAGATCCCTTGAAATTAGAAACGAGTCCGAAAAAGATCCTAAAATTCAAAAATCTGTTGCTGCCAAGATAGTTGCCGGCCAAAGAGATGCTTTTGGTGGTCATGGTGTAGAAAAGGAAGAGAAATAATTAAATCTTACAGATAGTGAGAATCGGTTGGAGCCACTCGCGGCCATCTTTTTTAAGAATTTCTTCTGCTTCTTCGGCCCCCCATGTTCCAGGTTTATAAACGGTTAAAGGTACTTCGTTTTTGCTCCATGCTTCCTCTATAGGATCTATGACTTTCCAACTTTCTTCTATTTCTTCCTGAGAAATAAATAGGCTTTGATTACCAAGTATTACGTCAAGCAGTAGTCTTTCGTATGCTTCTGGTTGCGGGGTATCGAATGAAGTTTTGTAGCAGAACTCCATAGCAACGGGTTCGAATTCGCTGGTAAGCCCTGGTTTTTTGGCGGTGAGCCTGATGCCGATGCCTTCATTGGGCTGGATTTGAATAGTAATCGTGTTAGGAATATTTGGATTTTCGAAACCTTCAAATATTTTGTGTTGACGATCTTTAAATTGAAGAATGATCGAGGTTACCTTTCCAGTTAATCTTTTTCCAGTTCTTAGGTAAAAAGGGACTCCTTGCCATCTTTCATTTTCTATAAATAACTTTGTCATAGCATATGATTCCGTTTTTGAGTTTGGTTCTATGTTTTCTTCTTCCAGATATCCTTCGTACTGTCCTCTTACTGTGGAAGTTTTGATTTCTTCGGGGGTTAATTTTTTAATGTTTTTAATTACCTCTAATTTTTTTTCTTTTATCGATTTGGACGATGAGTCTTCTGGCTCTTCCATTGCAATTAGCGCAAGAAGTTGAATAATGTGGTTTTGGATAATATCTCTTAATGCTCCTGTTTTATCGTAAAACGCACCACGTTTTTCGACGCCAATATTTTCTGCCGTCGTTATTTGGATGTGGTCTATGAACTTGTTGTTCCAAAGAGATTCAAACAGTTCATTTGCAAATCTGAAGGCGAAAATATTTTGGACAGTTTCCTTGCCAAGATAATGGTCTATTCTGTAGATTTGATCTTGGACAAAATATTTAGAAAGGACTTGCGCTATTTTTTGCGCAGATTTTAAATCTTGTCCGAAAGGTTTCTCGACAATTACAAGCGGCTTATTGTCGTTATGGTTTTGACACGCGAGGTGCAGACCATTTTTCCCTAAATTCTCGACCGCTTCTTCCAAGATGGTTGGAGAAATTGCCATGTAATAAATTCTTTTGACGCAGCCTGCAGCCTCTTTTTCAAATTCGCTGATGGCATTTGTTACTTCTGTTAGGTTTTTGTCTTCTGCAACATCCAAGGGGACATATTGGATCTTTTCAAAAAACGATGGGATTTTCTCTTTATCAACAGCGCTTAGTGATTCGTCAACAATGGCCCTGAAATTTTCGGAAGAATGTTCGGTTCTTGCTGCCGCTATTATTTTGAAAGCGGTTGGTAAAAGATTCGCCTTGTAAAGCTTAAAAAGAGCCGGAAAAATCCTCTTTCTTGCAAGGTCTCCAGTTGCGCCAAAGACTACAAATGTAGCTGGGGACTTTTTAATATTTTCGATCTCGGATGTGGTTGGCATTAACTCATTTTACAACACAAAGGTGATCGGGGGACGAGTGGCGTTTAATTAAACTTGATGTGTACGATTTGGAGGTGTTGTGAAGAACCGTCGTGGCCTGAAGGACTAAAAACCTCTACTGTTCCTGTAGACGTTGTTGAAGGTTCAAAAACTACTGATGCTTCGAACGGGCACGCGTCGTAGTCCATGCAAGCAGTGGCGCTTCCAAGACCTAGAATATTGCCCTTTGCATCTTTTACTCTAATTTGTACATTCCCCTCGAAAACATTGGCCTGCCCTGATACCTTGACTGGCGAAGAAACTACTGATTTTGACAGGGGTAGATTAACTGTTATGCCGACATTTCTAACTTCTTGAGTGTCTGAGCCGGTTGCCGGTTGTGACGGTGGTGTTGTTCCCGCGATTGGAGTAGGAGAAACCATATTGCCAAAGCCACCCGTGGGTGATGGAGTTGCGACTACTAGTGGTGTAGGTGTGGGACTTTTGGGCTTGTTAAGGACCCTGCTTCTGAAAAGTTGGAAAACGCCAATTGAAGCAAGGATAAGAATTGCTATTACTACTAACCCGACTTGGAAACTTCTTACATTCATATCAAATTAAAGGGGACAGAGGAGCAGTCGAGTGGCATTTTATACCAGGATGTTATCTAAAATCAAGATTAGGCAGCTTTAACGGGGAACATTACGAAATGAATCAATGTGCTGATGAGCCAAAGAACAACAGCGGCGAGCAGGGCTGGGAGCCACCCGTCGATTGCAAAACCTGGGACAACAAGAGAAACTCCATATATCAAAGCCGCATTAATAACGAAGGTGAAAAGCCCTAGAGTGACCATATTTATGGGTAGGGTTAAGACAACGAGAATGGGTTTTATGAAAGCGTTAACTACTCCGAGGGCTAAAGCTACGACTAAAGACGTAACGAAGTTGTCGACATGAATCCCTGGAAGATAAGACGCAACGAGAAAAATTGCTAGTGCGGAAAGTAACCAACTTGCGAGAATGCTTACCATCAAATTTAGTATAGCACTCCATTAATTCCTTGCAAATATTGCGCCTTTTTTGCCGTAGGAGTAGAATTTTAAGTGCATGAAAGCCGATTCCTCTTTGATTCGCACCCTCTATCTTTATGGTTTTTCTCTCGTCGGTCTTGTTCTAATTGTAATCGGGACGGTAAGGCTTATTGATTTGGGTCTTAAAACATACTTGTTTAAACAGGCGGATACTTTTGTTGCATATCCAGCATATCCTCCAGAAAAAGTGGGAGAAGATTCCAGGGAGATGACTGAAGAAGAAAGGGTAAAGCTTAAACGTGAACAGGAAGAGGCGGAAATTAAAAATGCTAAAAGCAGAAAACAGGCCACGGCATCAAGTTCGATTGCAATGATAATAGTTGGTGCTCCGCTTTTTGCGTATCACTGGCGCTTGGCCCGAAAAACTTTCTAATTATTTTTCAACAATGACAAGAGAAGGTCTTCCAAATGGTTCTGACTTAGCTGACGATCTGGACACTCTTTTTAGGGGTGGCGGAAAATTAGAAGAGTTTAAACAGACAGCTAGTGCTTCGGAGAATGGAGAATCATATCCTTTAGACCCGTTTATCGATAGTTTTCTGGACGGACAGTTTCACCCCCTCCATTCTTTTATGAGTATTAGAGATGAAGTGGCAAGACTAATTGAGGCTCTTCCGCGATGGAAGGAGGAAAAGATGGCTCATTTAATTAAGAGCGGAGATACTGAAAACGCTCAAAGAGTTGGGGATATTTCATATTCTTCGATTGAAGAAAGAGCTAATCGTCGCCGCGAATTACAAGCAAGACGTATGGGGGTGATTCCAGATAGGTCGAGTCGAGAGTACGAGAATTTGAGAAGAACGGCGGACTTTTACGACAAGGTCAGTGAAATTGCGAGGGGTGCAAGAGAAGAGAGCGCTTAGAGGTTCCCGCAAGCGACGTAAGTGTTAACTTCCTGTTGAGATTTGTGCACATTGATTGCCAGCGGTTTCTGGCTTTTTAGTTTCTCCATTGTTGTGTTGAGTACTGTATTCGATTCTCCGTCGACAACGTTTGCTAGGGAGTAAACAATTGCGCCTGGTGTGGGACAGGAGCCGCTATGAATGTGGGCGGGTTGGGGTGTTGTATCGGGCGGCACCAACCATGTTTATATTTACGACGACCTTGCCGTTTTCTTCATCCAGCGTTGCTATTCCTACTTCACCCGAGTTGTTTTGTTCGGCAAGTCTTACGATTTCTATGTCGACAACGCTGCTTTGCGCGTTATCTACCTGCTCTGAAGTTTTCTCGCCGAGATCTTCTGTTATTCCCATAAAGTTTCCTCGTGTGCCTGTCATGTAACCAATAATCAGAGCAAGGATAACAAATACTATCGTAACTAAACCGCTAACCGTTCTCATGTGAACAGTGTAATGTTTCATTTATTTAATTCTTGTAAAATTTGAGTATTAAAATTGTAATGACGGTTGATTTTTGGCTCACTTTCGGGTATTTATTAATCACCCCATTGTAGCAAGCACAATGGGGATCCCATAATCGCATTATGATAAGTGGCGATGATCTTTTCAGTAATACAAATACAGAGAATGTTCCTTTGGCAGACAGGATGAGACCTCAAAGCCTTAAGGAGTTCTTTGGGCAAGAACATTTGGTCGGAGAAGGAAAAATTCTTCATGAAGCATTAGGCGCGGATAAGTTATTTTCTGCCATTTTTTGGGGTCCACCAGGAAGTGGAAAAACGACCCTTGCGCAAATAATTGCCAATGAAACAAATGCGGATTTTGTGAAGATTTCTGCCGTTGTTTCTAACGTTAGTGAAATGAAGAAGATAATTGAAGCGGCGAAGGAAAGAAGTAACCTCTATTCCAAAAAGACAATTTTATTTATTGACGAAATTCACAGATTTAATAAAGCCCAGCAGGATATTTTGCTTCCTCATGTAGAGGGCGGGACGGTAACTTTGATTGGGGCGACGACCGAAAACCCGTCGTTTGAAGTCATTGGGCCACTGCTTTCTAGATCTCGCGTTCTGACCCTTCAGCCACTTACGGATGATCAAATAAAGAAAATTATTAACCTAGCACTCAAGGATGCTAAAAGAGGCCTTGGTAAAAAGAAGTTCAAGGTTGAAAAGGATGCTCTTAACACTCTTGCGCTTGCAGCAAATGGTGATGCACGATTTGCGCTGACGACTCTTGAAATTGCCGCTGATATTTCGAAGAGCGGTGTTATAAAGCTTGTGAATATTAAAGAAGCAATGCAGAGAAAGGTTGCTGCTTACGACAAAAAGGGTGATTACCATTACGACACAATTTCGGCTTTTATAAAAAGCATGAGAGCGGGCAAGACGGATGCTGCGATTCACTATTTGGCACGGATGATTGATGCGGGTGAAGACCCTATTTTTATTGCGAGAAGGATGGTAATTTTCGCGAGTGAAGACATAGGTAATGCTCAACCGACGGCTTTGGTTCTTGCAACAAGTACGATGCAGGCGGTGCATATGATCGGCATGCCGGAGGCTGCTTTGATTTTGGCTCAAACTGTTGCCTATCTTTCAGAAGCACCAAAGAGTATTTCTTCGACAGAGGCGATTTCTGCCGCTATTTCAGATGTACAAAAACTCGGGCTTGATCCAATTCCACTGCATTTGAGAAATGCTCCAACTAAACTTATGAAAGAGCTGGGATATGGCCGAGGTCATGTTAGGTATCCCTGGAGGGACGATGAAAACGCTGGAGGCAACGAATATATGCCGAAAAATTTAGTTGGTAAAAAATACTATATCAGCCCTCGCTCACGCTCGTCTGATGTAACTTCTCGCTCCGCTCACAGTTATAAAAATCTCCGAAAAGCTTAAAGCCTCAATCAATCTGCAATCCAATTGAGTTTACCTTGGGAAGATATAATTTTACTTGTTCTCTGAATTTATCAGCCAGATTCGAAGAATACCTTCCGTAACCGCTGCTTTCACTTTTACTACAAAGCCGATTTTCATATTCTTGAACTATATCTAAGATTTTTTGTCCTTCGTCGTTGAATTGTTTTTGATATTTTTGAGGCTCGAGTGTGTAATGATCATGAGTATTTTTGAAGCTTTCAAAAGCCTTCTTGTGATCGTTTAGCATCAGTTCAAAATATTGTTTATATTTAGACATATTGGATAAACTTCCTACGGCAATAGAGCCTTTAGTATGTCTTTAAAGTTTACAAGAGCGAGCAGAAAAAATCACCTTCTTTGCTGTTGGTATCTCGGAAGTATGTAATCGCTTTTCGCATTCATCCATGGTTAAGAGTCAGTGGTGTTCTGCGAGCGATTATAAATATACGGTACGTAGTACTAATATACTTCGCCGCCATCTTATATTTTTATAACCTCTTTGTGATATCTTTAAGTTATGCTTCGAACTGCCCCAAAAAAGTCGTCTTCAACTGTACCATTTTTATCTGATTCAGTTGAGGACATTTTAAAACTCGGAGAAAAAAATCAGTTTTCTAACTCACTATTTTCTCAACTTGTAAAACTTATTGCAACCGTCATAGTTTTAATATCCGTTCTTGTTATGTACGGATGGATTCTGAATGTGGAGCTTTTGAAAAGTTTTCTTCCGGACCGCGCGTTGATGAATTTTATAGTCGCAACCCTTTTTTTTGTGAGCGGGATCGAACTGTTTTTTATTACAAGATCTGTCCAGGGACATAAAGAAGTTTCGCAGGTAGTTTTTCCTGCAACAAGCATTTTTATTTTGCTAATTGCTTCAACGATTTTGACTGCTTCAGTTATAAAAATCCAAACGGGCATTGAAACCTTGCTTCTTGATGATTCCCAAATTAGTGCGGATGTTACGGTTTCCAAGGTTCAAGAAGTTCCAAGTATGATCAGCTTTATAATTTTTGCGCTTGTTGGGATTTTAACTTTAATGAATTTTAGGAGGTTGAATTTAGTCTATTTTTTTGCAGGCTTCCTTTTCTCTATTTTGGGGATTTTGGCAATTTTGGGACATTTATTTAACGTAACCCTTCTTTATTATAATGCTCCCGGTATTAGTGCACCGATGTCTGTAAGTGTTGCGGTTATGTTCATTTTACTCGGGATGGGGTTAGTTCTTACTGCTTTGGAAAGTAAAAGAGCTACTTTGAGATGATAAAGCTAAATCTTCGGCTACTTTTGATTTTTCTTGAGATTGCAATAATTCCGGTTGCGCTTATTAGCTATCTTGCGCTTTTTAATACTAAAAGCGCGATCACAACCCAGGTACTGAATCAACTCGACCAGCTTGCAGCTATAACGAAAAATAGGGTCAGGAGTGCAAATGTTCAAAACCTGGAACTCTTAAGTGATGTAATCAATAGTGCGAGTGGGGGGCGGCCCATTTCTGAGTTTAAATCTCTTATTGATCCTGAGAGTGACATAAGAAGTATTTCCATTACGGATGTTGGCGGAAAGGTTACGTCTTCAACGGATCCAGAGAAAGTTGGCCGCAATTTTGGCTCTGAAGAATTCTTTCTGAAAGCAAGAGTCAGTAGACGCGCTACAACGTTTTTGCAGGGCAAAAACAGAGAGCTTTTAATCGTTGTCTCTGGCCCAATCACCCGCGACGGAGAACTTATAGGGGTTGCGATTGTCGAAAAGAATGGTGCGAGTTTCTTGTCTATTTTTAATGAAAATGTTGGACTTGGTACGAGTGGGGAAATTCTCTTGGTGGCCAGAGACAGAAACGGGGGCTCCGTTTATATCACTCCCTCCAAATTTGACCAGCTAGGTCCTCTTTCTCGTAGTACGCCCAAGGATGACTTTAGCCAAGCCGCAACTCAAGCGCTTTTAGGACGCGAACAAACTTTCGACAGTAGTATTGATTACCGTCAGGAAAAAGTTCTCGCCTCCACTCGTTATATTGAGGAAGCAGATTTGGGTGTGATTGCAAAAATTGACCAGAAGGAAGCGTATCTTTCGATTGCCAAGTTGAGTGGGCTTTTGACTATCGTCTCTCTAGTTTCGGTAAGCGTTATTGCACTTATATCTCTTTCGGCGGCAACTTCTATTGTTGCCCCTATTAAAAAACTTATTAATATGACAAATAAAATTTCTGGTGGAGATTTTTCGCATCGTGCTGTTGTTGAATCGAGGGACGAAATAGGGCAGCTGGAACTTTCCTTTAATATTATGGCGATGAAACTAAAGCGGTCGTATGAGGGACTTGAGCAAAAAGTAAGAGAAAGAACGAAGGAGCTGGAGGTCAGCACAAGGAACCTCGAAATTGCAAACGCTAACCTTAAAAACTTGGACAAACTTAAAGACGAGTTTGTGTCCATAGCATCTCATGAACTCCGAACTCCGATGACGGCGATTAAGGGCATGGTTTCGATGATTGTTGACGGTGATTATGGAAAGGTCGAGAAAGGGCTCCATGAACCACTTGCGGATATTGCTAATTCTACTGACAGGTTAATTGTCCTTGTTAACGAACTCTTGAATGTTTCAAGAATCGAGGCGGGGCGACTTAAATTTGAACTCAGCGACTTTGCAATCCAACCTGTTATTGGCGAAGTTGTTACGTCTCTGATCCCGCTTGCAAAAGGGAAAAATCTTTACCTGGATTTTAAGTACGACGGACTTACGTTTGTGCAAGGAGATACCAATAAAATCAGGGAAGTTTTAAGTAACTTAATTGGCAACTCGCTTAAATTTACAGAACGTGGAGGCATAACAATAAGCTTAGAGGAAGACGGAGATCTATTGAAGGTGTTTGTTCAGGATACCGGAATTGGTATTAGTTCTGAGGACCAGGTTAAATTATTCGGTAAATTTAAACAAATAAGTAGTTATCAGGTTGGAAGACCAGCGGGTAGCGGGCTGGGTCTTTATATTTCCAGAGAATTGACAAGAAAGATGGGTGGAGATCTTTGGATTCAGAAATCGGAACCTCAACAAGGATCGACTTTTGTATTTTCGCTTCCGCTTGCAACTTCAGAACTTGCCAAAAGATTGAGAGAAGTCGTGAAACAACAATCACAAGAAGTACAGCTTTAACCTTTGTGGATTTTCCCTGGTGAGCTTTTTTTGATATATAATATGTAACAAATGGCAAAAGTACTGCTAGTAGAGGACGATCAGTTCTTACAGAAAATGTATCAGAAAAAATTCCAGATTTCTGGATTTGAGGTAGAAATCGCAAAGGACGGGGAGGAAGGTCTTTCTAAAATGAAGGCCCTAAAGCCAGATATAGTGCTTATGGATATAATGATGCCGAAATTGAACGGAATCGACGCGACTGCGGCAGCAAAATCAGATGAGACGACGCGTAATATTCCGATTATCATACTTACTAACTTATCAAGTACAGAGGACGCCCAAACTGCGGTCAAGAAAGGTGCGGTCGATTTTATGGTGAAGTCGAACTTTACTCCAGCCCAAGTTGTTGAAAAGGTCAAACAGGTTCTGGCGTCTGGCAAGTAAAGCTTTTTAACGCTCTCTTTTTAATGCTAAACTAGTTGTAGGCGGGATATTTTATTCTGCTTGGAATTACGTGATTTCTGACAACGACCTATACCAACTTTTACTGAAGAATCAATACCTTTCCGAGGACGATTTGAAAAGGGTTGCTTCTTACGCAAAAGACAAAAGTGTCTCTCTCTATGATGCAATTGTCGAGAACGATTTGGTTTCTGATGAGAATTTAGGAAGTCTTGTCTCTGACTTTTTAAAAATTCCCATGATTTCCCTTTCGAAAGTCGAAATTTCTCCTGAGGCTTTAAATATAGTTCCCGAAAACGTGGCAAGAGCTCAGAAAATGATAGCTTTTTCCGTGGAGGGGGATAGTGTAAAGATAGCAACTTCCAATCCTGACAATAGGGAAACTATAGATATGATCTCGCGAAAGGTCGGGAAAAAGGTTTATGTTTATCTGACGACGGATCGGGACATTGCAAACGCGCTCAGTCTTTACAAAAAGGAACTGCAAAAAACATTTGACGAGATTTTGGTTGAACAGGTACAGGAAGCTGGAAGGTCGGCGAGTAAAGAGGCACCTGTCGCTAAGATTGTTGATACGTTAATTGAATACGCTTATGACAATAAGGCGTCTGATATTCACATCGAACCCGGTGAAGAAGATTCCTTGGTCCGTTTTAGAATCGACGGAGTATTGCACGATGTTTTAAAACTGCCCAATGATCTACACGATCAGGTTGTATCTCGGATTAAGGTTTTGTCGCGGCTCAGAACGGATGAGCATATGAGTGCTCAGGACGGCAAACTTTCGATGAAAGTTCACGAGGAAGAGCTCGATATTAGGGTTTCAATCGTGCCGATTGTTGAAGGAGAAAAGACAGTTCTTAGATTGCTAACATCCCACTTTAGGCAATTTGGGCTGGCTGATTTAGGGATGAACGACCGTGATCTCGCAAAAGTTAAAAATGGTTTTATGAAACCGTATGGGATGGTACTTTCGACGGGGCCAACGGGTTCGGGGAAAAGCACTTCGATGTACGCAATTTTAAAGATTTTAAATACGAGGGAAAAAAATATTGCGACCATAGAAGACCCTGTTGAGTATACGATAGACGGTTTAAATCAAATTCAGGTAAATGCAAAAACCAACCTGACTTTTGCAAACGGACTCCGTTCACTTCTGCGACAAGACCCCGACATTATATACGTGGGGGAAATAAGAGATGAAGAGACGGCCGACATTGCAATAAACAGTGCTATGACGGGGCATTTGGTTCTTTCTACGCTTCACACAAATGATGCCGCGACGGCTTTACCAAGGCTTATTGATATGCATATCGAACCTTTTTTAGTTGCCTCAACTGTAAACGTTATTATTGGTCAAAGGCTTATTCGTAAGATTTGCGAGAAATGCAAAACGTCGTTTACAAAAAAGCCGGAAGAGCTTACGAGCTTAATAAGTATTGAGGAGGTTAAAAAGCATTTTGGTCAAAGTGGTGAGATAAGAATGTATCATGGGAAAGGATGTTCTATGTGCCACATGACAGGTTATAGGGGAAGAATAGGCATTTTTGAAGTTCTCGAAGTAAGTGCAGCTATACAGGAATTAATCAATCAGAAAGCTGACAGTGATGTTATCGTTAAACGTGCTGTGATTGAAGGTATGATAACAATGATCGAGGATGGTCTCGATAAGGTTCAGCAAGGAATTACGACAATTGAAGAAGTGCTGCGAGCCACAAAAGAGTAATGAGCGTCACACTGTCCAAGAAAGATAAATTGATGCTTATCAGCAATTTGGGAACGATGCTGACGGCTGGTATTCCGATCTTGGAAGCCGTAGAGTCACTTGCTTCAGACTCAAAAGGGAATCAGAAGAAAATCATCGAAACTCTACACGCAGATCTTAATCAGGGAAGAACCATCTCAAGTTCGTTTGCTAAATTTCCAAAAGCTTTTGACCCTGTTACTGTAAATTTAGTTAAGGCGGCAGAAGAGTCGGGCACGCTTGATTCTTCGTTAAAAGATTTAACGGTTGGTATCAAGAAGGACATGGAGTTTACGGAAAAGGTAAAGGGTGCGATAACTTATCCTGTTTTTGTAATTATTGTTTTTGTCGGCGTGCTTCTTTTGATACTAACTTTTGTTATCCCGCGTATATCTAGTGTGTTTAGCAGGCTTAATGTTGACTTGCCTCTTCCTACAAGAATTCTTATTAATTTTTCAGATCTCCTTTTGGGTAAGACAATTCCAGTGATTGCTGTGTTGGCTGTTCTTGTTGTAGGTATAGTCTTTTTGTACAAAACGAGGAAGAAAACGCTATTAAATGTTATTTTGTCCTTGCCAATTTTAAAGCGGCTTGCGAGAGATATTGATTTAACAAGGTTTTGCCGCAGCATGTCACTTCTTCTGACATCTGGTATTCCGATTACCGAAGCCCTTGATCTGTCGAGTAATGTAGTAACAAAAAAGGAAGTTTCCAGAGCGATAGAAACTGCTAAAAAATTTGTCGCTGCCGGCAGAAAACTTTCGGAGAGCTTTAAGGAAAATTCAAAAGTTATTCCAAGCATTATGATCAGAATTACAGAAGCCGGAGAGAGGAGTGGGACACTTGAAAAGTCTATGCAGGACATTTCGGAATATTTTGAAGGTGAAGTTACGAGAAGACTCCGAACTCTGACGTCACTACTCGAACCGTTAATGCTAGTCTTTATTGGACTATTGGTCGGTGGCATGATGCTTGCAATTATCGCGCCAATTTACGGGCTGATCGGTAATATTGGCGCAAGATGAGCCTACTTTCTAAAAAAAAGAGAAAATTCGGCTTTACTCTCGTTGAGGTCATCATAGTTGGTGGACTCTTTGCTCTTGTTGCTTCTTTTTCCGCAATTAACATCTTAAGAAGTCAAACGCACAGCACCTTGGTCTCGCAAGTTACAATTTTTGTTTCTGATAGTAGGTCACAGCAAGTGAGAGCAATGGCGGGGGATTCGCAAGGACAATCGACTTCAGGTGATTGGGGGATACACCTAGAGAATAACAGGTATGTCTTATTTCGCGGATCAACATATTCTGCGGGAGATGGTGGGAATTTTATCGTCAACCTAGGCTCTACTATGGCCATCAGTTGGACATTGCCAACGGCGGACATAGTTTTTGTCAAAAGGAGCGGAGAGGTAGTTTCATACACCGAAGGTGCCAACACCGTTACTTTCACCAATAGCGCAAGTGGCGAACATGCGCAACTGACAATTAATCGCTACGGGAGTATTTCGAGATGATTATGCACTTTTCAAAAGGGCAATTTTTGGTTGAACTGTTGGTCGCAATTGGGCTGACGTCTGTGATATTGCCGGCGCTTTTGACTGGCTTTGTGGCGTCTCGGGAAGGAAGGGACCAGGAGGGGCAGAGATTGGTTGCCACGGGTCTTGCGCGTGAAGCGCAGGATGCGACGAGGAGTGTGAGGAGTAGGACGAACGGTTGGGATTACTTTACCAATGGGACATATTACCCTCGAATATCTGGAAGTGTCTGGGAGCTTGCTGCGGGAGTTGAAACTATCGGTGATTTTACAAGACAAGTGGAAATAAGCGATGTCAGGCGTGATTCGGCTGGCATCATTGTTTCATCCGGCGGCACAATAGACCCATCTGCTAGAAAGGTTGTTATCCGAGTCTTGTGGGAAAAACCGCGTTCTTCAAATGTTACCTCGACGTTTTATGTAACGCGTTATTCAAGTTTGGTTTTTGTTGATACGACAGACGCTGAATTCAACGCAGGGGTACGAAACGGTACAGTCGTTACGAATACTGCGGGGGGTGAAGTAACGCTTGGAGCTGGCGGTGGTGGAGATTGGTGCGCTCCTAATTTATCGATAAACCCTCTTGATTTACCCAAAAACGGTGTTGCTAATGCAATTTCTGCAATAGAAGGAAAGGTGGCAGCGGGAACGGGGGAGAATTCTTCTGGTGTTGCTTTTGCAAGTATTGGTGTTGCGAATACTAATCCGCCGACTTCTCAGGTGTCGGGAACTTTCGATGGATACAAAACGAACGGAGTTTTTACAGAAACAAACTATGCGTACCTCGCAACCGACAATAACTCGAAAGAAGTGGTAATTATTGACTTAACTCAACAAGTTGGTGGTAAATATGTCGAGGTTGGGTATTTTAATACGCCGAGTAGCAACGCGGATGGTTTAAGCGTCTATGTTGCTGGCAACATCGGATTTCTTACGACCGGTAGTCGACTTTATACTTTCAATTTAACGAGCAAAACCGGTTCGAGAGCGCAACTTGCTAGTATTGCTCTGCCTGCAGCAGGAACAAAAGTCGTAGTTGTAGGTCAATACGCATATATTTCAATTGCGGGGCATACAAAAGAGTTACAAATTGTAAACTTCAATGGCGCCGGGACAACTCTCGCGAACCATGGTTACTCAGATGTAAATGGTGAAGCGGCATATGATGTTGCTGTCAATTTAACAGGTACTAGGGCTTATCTTGCGACAGCTGCATCAACAAGTCTTCGGGAGTTTTTTATAATCAATACAACAAATAAATCATCGTCAAATCCTTCTCTGCCCCAGGTTGGTTCTTATGATGCAAGTGGTATGAGTCCGAAAGGGGTCGCAATTACCACCGGTAATAGAGCAATTTTGGTGGGAACCTCAGCAGAGGAGTATCAGGTGATTAACATTGCAAATGAAGCCACACCTGTAAGATGTGGAGGATTGCAGCTAGCAAATGGCGTAAATGACGTGGCTGCGGTTCTGGAAGCAGACGGAGACGCTTATTCATATATCATCACGGGTGATTCGTCAAACGAGTTAAAAATCATAGAAGGGGGACCAGGTGGCACGTTTGTTACTTCCGGTAGCTTTGAATCCAGAACTTTTACGATGAGTGAGGAGATTGCTTTAAATCAACTTACCTTCACCGCAACCGAACCTTTGAGCACGGATGTTAAGCTCCAAATTGCCATAAATGGCGATAACAGCACTTGGAGTTATTTTGGTCCGGACGGAACAGGGAGCACTTTTTTTCAGACTCAATCACCGATCCCGCTCTCTTTGATTAATGGAACATATGTTCGTTATAAGGCTTTTTTGGAAGGTGACGGATTGTCTTCACCAATACTTTCGGATGTCAACATTTACTATTCACCATGAAGAAACTAAATTTGCTTTTTAAACCCGGTTACAGCTTAGTAGAGTTTTTGATGTATTTTGCACTGATTTCGATATTTTTGATTGTGCTTACACAAATGTTTGTTTCGATTCTCGAAGTACAAACCGAATCGGAAGCAACGTCTTCCGTCGACCTCGACGGTCGCTTCATTCTAGCAAGGTTGATTTATGATATTTCAAGATCTACAACGGTAACTACTCCCCAAAACCCAGGTAATAGTTCTTCTAGCTTGCTTTTAGTTATTGGTGGAGCGAACTTTACCTATAGCGAAAGCGGAGGAGCTTTTGTGCTCACTAACAATTTGGGTGCCGGGAATTTAAACAGTTCCGAAACACAAATTTCGGCGCTAAATTTTACAAAGCTTGGAGAAGCCGGCGGAAAAGAAACGATAAAATTTACTTTTACGTTAAGTAGCCGTGTCCAGAGGCCTTCCGGGCCCGAGGTGAAAACTTTTGGGACAACCGTTGAAAGGAGATGAATTAATTTCTAATTCAAAATTTCTAATTTCTAATGAATGTTTGAATTATTTAATTATTAAAACATTAAAGAATTGATTAAAAATTAAGAATTATGAATGTTCTCGATTTCTCTCGAACAAGAAAAGGTAGACAAGTTCTCAAATCTCGGAGTGGGATGGTTCTTGTGACCCTGCTTGTTTTCATGGCAGTGGGAATTATAATCACGTCGGCAGCTGTTGTTATCGTCCTTGTTAATTCGCAGGCGACCTCACGTTTTTTCCTAGGAGAGGAAGCATATGCCGCTGCTGAATCCGGAGCGGAAAACGCGATTTTGAGGTTGCAGCGGGATCCCAATTATGCGGGAGAATCGGGTATGATAATAGGAAGAGGAACGGCGAATATTACAGTTTCGGGATCATCGACCAAAACAATTGTTTCCGAATCAACAGTCGGAAGTTATAAGCGGAAAATACAAGTAGTGGGAAATTACCAAAATTTTATATTTACCCCTACGAGTTGGGTAGAGATTAACTAAAATTATGTTTTTTGGCGGCGGAAGATTTATCGTTTATGTTAGAAGTAATGCAATAGTCCTTGGTGTTAAAGGGATGTCGGATCAGAGTTTACCTCTGGGCGCTGATGTTGTTAAGAATTTGGACGTTTTAGACCCTGATAAATTTGCAAAACTTGTTGGCGATTTTTTTGGCAAGTATAAACTAAAAGGAAAGAAGGCAGTTATAGTAATAGGGGCCGACTTGGTTTTTGAAAAAATAATTGTGAGTAGCGCTGACGATTTGGTGGCTGCCGAAAAATTTTTTAATGAGGTTCCGACTGATGCTAAAAATATTTCTAAAAAGATAATCAAAGAAGGCAAAAATGTAAGGTTGGTTGCTGTAAATGGTGGTTTTTTTACTCCGGTAGTCGCGTCACTCAGGAGCCTTGGCGCAGAATCTGAGGTTGTTTTGCCTGCTACTGTTTTGGGTTTAGGAAATGAGGCAGTGGGAGCAGGCGATATTGGCAAAATTACAAGCAATAAGATGGCGATGTCGAGCGCTAATTTTTTGGATCGTGGAAAGGAAGAAAAACCTAAGAAAGAAGAACTCTTGAAGCCTGTTGAAGCTGGCAACAAAGAGGGAGAAATTGAGAGCCTGAGAAAAAATCAACTCGTGCTTTTGGCTTTAGGAGTTATTTTGGTTCTAGGCGCGGGCTTGCTTTTTGCATACGCGTTTGGATTTTTTAGTTAATTTTCTTTTGCCTATTGACAAGCATTTGGTGTTTATTAAAAAATGAGAGAGTAGTACAAAAAATGATCCTGCCTAAATACAGAAACGCACAAGGTTTCACACTCATTGAGCTTTTAGTCGTTATTGGTATTCTTGCTATTCTTCTCGCGATAGTCTTAGTCGCGATTAACCCCGCCAGGCAATTTTCTCAGGCCAACAATACTCAGAGGAAGAGTGATGTAAACGCGATACTTAACGCGATTCACCAGTATGCTGTTGACAACAATGGTAACACTTCTGCACTGGGTATTGATGGGACGGTGAGAACTATTACGTCAACTGTGGGAGCGACAAATGTTAATCTTTGTGAAGCTAATGAATTAGTACCGACTTATATCGCGGATCTTCCGCTTGACCCACAAGATGGTACGGAGGATCCTGCTAGGTCTGTTTGTACCGATGTTGGAGCAACATACAATACAGGATATACTGTAGTTGTGAGTGCGACCGACAATAGGGTAACTGTAGCTGCTCCGGGGGCAGAACTTTCCGAAATTATAACGGTTACCAGATAAGACTTCCGTTCTTTCCATCTTCTTTAGGCTCCACAGGCTTTTGTTGAGGACCACAAGAACTGTTACTAAGTTCTTTAGACCCGCAGATCTACTGAGTAGATCGAGGATTGCAAGAATTTGTTACCAGGTTCTTACAATCTTTTGATGATTTCTTAATGTATGTTTCGTATCATACGTGTCAATGTCCCATTACATTCGGCCAGTATCTACACACGACAGAAGTCCCCCATAAGACTCAGCCACCCGAGGTATTAATAAAAAAACATTACTCCGCCAAAAGCGGATTTTTTTTGATGCTAAAATAAACAACATGTATGCAGAGGAGGTGAGGCTTGATGGATAGTGTAGTTCATTTTGAAATACCGACAGATGATTTAGCGAGGGCTAATAAATTTTATAGTTCAGCTTTTGGCTGGAATATGATTTCGGAGACTGGACACGATTACGTGCTCGTTATGACTGCTGAAAGTGACGAGAAAGGTCCGAAAGAGCGAGCGAGGATAAACGGGGGAATGTTAAAGAGACAGGGGCCGATTACCAACATAGTAATTACTATAAATGTGGACGATATCGACGAAGCGCTTCGTAAAATAGAAGAGGCCGGAGGTAAGACGATTCGTGGGAAGCAGCCGGTTGGGGAAGCGGGGTTTGCCGCGTATTTTACTGACACCGAAGGGAACGTCGTTGGCCTTTGGGAGAACGCAAGCAAAAGTTAACTTTTTTCTCTCGCCCGAGGCTTTAGGATGTCTTCCCAGTAAAGCTTTGCAACGTTCTTATAAGGTAGGGGCAAAGAACTTTCAGATAAACCAAGTTCCTTAAGAGCCGGGAGCGACCTATGGTCGAGTATCGCTGCCTCATTCAGATAACCCTTGCCTGCTTTAACTAATTTTTTATCAAGCAGCCATCCGAGTAAGTATGACAGATCTTTAGTCATCGCGAATTTCTTTGTATTTTTCGTATTTATATGTCCTCGCATGACCCGATAGGTTGTTTTCCAAGCGCTTTCGAGGGCTTTTTCCCAAGACTCATCATCAATATATTTTGGTAGCTTTTGACTTGTTGGAATCTTTAATTCTGTTCTTAAATGGCGTTCAATTTGGTCTTCGAAAATTTTAAAGAATGATTTTCCATCTTGGGCCATTTGAGTCGCGAAAACAAAGAAAGGCTTAGGTGTACCGGATTCTTCTCCAAAGAATTCCAGTCTGAAGGCTTCGTCGTATCTTTTTGCCAGACCTTCATATAATTCTTCTGAATCAATTTTTAGATTGCTCCCGCCTACTGCGAATAGCAATTGTCCATTAACTGATTGCCTTGAATGGCCTTCAACTTCGTGCCCGATAAGCTCTAGTAGCTTGTCGCCAGTTACTTCTCTGTCTGCGGGTATAGAAATTCTGGGGCCGGTTTTGGATTTGTCACGAACATCAATCGAAGTCGAGGTCTTGCTTATTGAAACTCTGAATGCCGGCCCATTTTGTTTTTCGTCTTGTAAGATTCCGTATTCTGCCAGTGCCCACTCAAAAGCTTCTTTTATTTGTCTTGCATTTAACTTTAAGTTTTTTAGATATTCCTGCTCGTCGTGTGTAAGTAGTGCTTTTTGCACGGGTAGAGCACTTTGGGGTGACGTCAATCTTTCGTAGCTTTTATTTGCGACCCTAATTAAATTCTTAGTCAGACGAGGATACTTTTGAGAAAAAGCTTTTGCGATTTTACTTTCGTCTTTTTGTTTTATTCCTTCTATTAGAAGACAGTTGGAAAGATTGTCTTCTATATTCAGATACAGGATTCGCTTAACCACTTTTTCGAGGGATGATTTCGGCTTCAGGCTCGCAACTTCGTCTTTAAGCTTAAGGAGCAGTCTTTTATTTTTTGCTACCTTGAGCGTATTTGCGTGAGAATAAGTAAATTTTGGGTTATAAGATTTATCTTTCCCGAATGCAGCAAATACTTTTTCTTTCTCTTTTTTCAGTGAGGTTGGGTCGGGAGTATAGATTTCGACAGGGTTCCACATTCCCGAAATTCCAGAGACCTTTCTTGTAATTTTTGCTAAATCACCTGACATAAGAATTTAATTGCTGAATTGCTGATTGTTAGATTGTTAAATTGACTGGATGGCATTTATAATTTTAACAAGAATCTAAAGAGATTTTCTTTCTGACTTATTACAGCTCTTTAATTAAATTTCTAAAATGATTTGTATCATTTTAAAAAATGGCTAAGTATAGCAAGAAAGCACAGGAGCAGGCTGGTGAAGCCATGCATAAAATGAAGCATGGCAAACTTAAGAGCGGGAAAAGTGACAAAACTGTAAAGAGCAAGAAACAAGCAATAGCAATTGGGCTTGAGGCGAGAAAAAAAGGTGCCAAGGTACCTTCTCCAAAATAGGTGATATAATCGAGACCACTTTTCAATCCATGCGTATTTTTGTTGCTGCCATTATTACTCTTGTTGTCTTGATATCGGGTTTCGTTCTTTATTCTAGAGTTGATCGTTCAGCTGGTGATATTACTGTTCTTCTGACAGACGAGTTAAACACCGATGACAATATGGGGGAGGCAGAAGTCGGGCTGCACGAGCTTTCGATAGAAGGACTGAGAGGCGGCGAGTATCCAGGAAGTGACATTACGATTGAGCAGGCGCTTGACCCGGGTTCTAACTATCAGCGATACATTGCTTCTTATAGATCGGAAGGTTTGAAAATTTACGCCCTTTTGGCAATCCCAAACGGGCCGAAACCTCGAGGGGGATATCCTACAATTATTTTTAATCACGGATATATTCCACCAGCTCAATACAGAACGACGGAACGATATGTTGCGTACGTGGATGGGTTTGCAAGAAATGGATACATAGTTTTTAGGTCCGATTACCGAGGACATGGAAATTCTGAAGGTAGCCCTTCAGGAGCGTATGGGTCGAATGACTACACGATAGATGTATTAAATGCGGTTGCATCTCTTAAAAAGCACCCAGATGTAGACGAGAGCAAAATCGGTATGTGGGGACATAGCATGGGAGGGCATATTACTCTCAGGAATATGGTTGCAAAGAGTGATGTTAAAGCGGGAGTTATATGGGCGGGTGTTGTAGCTTCTTATCCGGATCTTATAAACAGGTGGAGAAGGGGGAACAGGCCGTCTCCAACACCACTGCCCGGTGGTGCGAGAAGGTGGAGACAACTACTCGTGGAACAATATGGTGAGCCGGAAAAAAATCCGCAGTTCTGGAATTCAATTTCTGCCAACTCATACCTTGCCGATATTTCAGGCCCGATACAGCTTCATCACGGTACACATGATACTTCTGTACCAGTTGAATTTTCGCAAAAACTGGACGAGCAATTAAAAGCGGTGGGCACAGTGTCGGAACTAAACGTATATCAAGGAGACGATCATAATTTAAGCGCTAACTTTAACACTGCTATGCAAAGATCTATTGAGTTTTTCGACCGATACCTGAAGTAGAGTAAAAGGGGATAGAGTTTAGGGTTAAGAATTGGATAGCGTTCAAGGTGAGATCCTTGTCATTCAGTGCCATGCGGTCCTCGTCCTTCGGACTGCGGACCTAAGGGGTCTCACTTGGGCTTAATCTAAAGGGAGTTTAATGCTTCCTGGGCTTCTTGAAGGTTTCTATTGTAGATTACTGCTTTTTCGAACTCTTGTCGAGCGAGTTCTAGGTTTCCTTGCTTCTTATAAATTTCCCCACGAATAAGATAAAGCTCGGAAAAGGCTCTGTTGTGATTATTAAGAACCTTGTCCGTTATGGCGAACACTCTCGGGTAATTTCCCAATTCGTAGTACGCTCGTATTGGTTCGATTTGGTACCAAAGAGTTCTGAAAGGGAGCTGATTTTCGACTTCTTCAAACTCGCGGACCGATTCTTGGTAGTCGCCGGTGTTGTAGAGCGCGACTGAAAGGTTGAAACGAGAATAGATGTCGCTCGGGTTGTTCACAAGTTCATTTTGCGAGAGCTCTGCCGCTTTTCTCCAAGCAACTTGCTCGTCCGAGTTCTCACCAAGAATCGCTTTGGCTATATGCTCTTTTTCGGGTGGTACAAGAACGAGATATTCGTAGTTAAATTTTTTCCAAACGGCGTTAAAGTCACTATACGAATAGCGTAAATTTTTGCCCTGCAAGGAATCGTCTTGGATGATCTGTCCTGTTGTTTCGTCGTAACCTTTAATAATTCTGTAATGGCCAATGTCGTCGTCTACTTTAAGCAAGGTTCTTGCAATGACGGGAATGTCATAAGTAATAAAAAGTTTTACTTCCTCCATACTCCCAGTTGGGCGATGATACGGAATAAGTTCGTAGTCCTTTGATTTTTCTCCCAACTCTTCGAGGGTTACGGATTTGTCGTCGTTATCTCCCTGGGGATTTTGGTAGGGTCTAAGTTCTTGACCCAAGGTTTGTTGGCTAACGTTTATTCCGTAGTAAGAAAGAGCCATCGAAAGAGCTGCCGGGCCGCAATTATTGAAGGTTTGAAAAACGTGATAGTCATTTGCAAGTATTTTCTGAGCGGGTGGGTTTTCCAGCGTGAGTTTTGGGGAGGGGGAAGGTCCCGTTAGTTGACGTTGTTCTTGAGATAAATTGTCCGTTGAGGTGTTGTCTGACCAGCGATCAAATGCAGCCAGGCTGCCGATTGTCACAATAATTAAAAAAACGATTATAAATACAAGCTTAAACATAAGCATATTTTACCACTCCGATTTGACATGGTATTTTTCACAAAGGTAGAATTATGTTTACCGCCAAATGCAAAACATTGCTCTGGGAGCTTTTGTTTTAGTAGTTTTCTACAATCTCCTTTTCTATAAAATCCCTCTTGGGCTAGGAGTAGGTTTTTGGTTTTTAATTCTCAATCTTTTTTTTATTGCAACGGCGAAAGTTGATTCCCGACGAATTTTAACTGGTGTTGGCTTTTCTGCTGCTTCTGTATTGTTCGCCTTTTTATTCTCATTAAGATCTAATTTTCTTGTTCAAGTCGTAGATTTAGTTTTGGCGGTTCTTTTTACTACTGCTGCCATTTATGCTTACAGGTCACAAAAAGAGCCAAGATTTGAGCTTCCTTATTTTCTTACCTTGCCATTAAAACTCGTTGGCAACTCAATTTTTTACTTTGGTAGCAATCTTAAAAATTCGGAGTTTTCTTCCAGTAAAATTTCTGCGGGAAAAGTTTCATATATAGCCCGTGGAATTCTTATTTCGGCTCCCATACTTGCAGTTCTTTTTATATTGCTTTCGGTAGGAGATCCAATCTTTGGTCGAGTTGCCCAACTTTTTTTCAAAGATATAGGCTTAAGGCTTTTAATTTCGGTCACCATTTTTGCAGCGTTTGTCGCTTTAGGGATTGTTAGAGCCGAAAAACCGGATGACAGAGAAGACACGCAAAAGGTGGTAAGTTCAAAAGCTTACGAACTATCGACGATAGTGGGTGGTATAGTTTTTCTTTTTGCGATTTTTATTGGGGTGCAGTTTAGGTATTTATTTACCGGAGTGGGGGAAAGAGAACTACATAATTTAGGTATACAAAGCTTAACTTATTCGGAATACGTGAGGAAGGGGTTCTTCGAACTTATAGCGGCCTCTGTTCTTGCAAGCAGCGTTGTTTTATATGTTTTGCGCTTTATTCACAAATTTCACGCTAAAGAGAAGATATGGGTTCAGGGGTTAACAGGCACGTTAATATTTGAAATAGGTCTAGTTCTACTGTCGGATTTTCAGCGTTTGAATTTATATCAGGCGACGCATGGTTTAACTAGGGCACGTGTTTTTGGGTTTGTTTTTTTGGTCTGGCTTTTAGCGATGCTTTTGATTTTGGTTTGGCGTGTGTTTGTTAAAACTGAAAGCCAGAGGATTTTTATCGCCACACTTTCTGTCAGTCTAGTGACTGTTTTGACGATAAATATTGCCAACATTGATAGCTTGATTGCAAACGATTTCAAACCAACGGTCAATAGTGAAATAGACTATTCTTACATCGCTTCTCTATCTACTGACGCAGCTGGTAGCTGGCCCGAAATAATCCGTGAAAGCGAAAAAATCTTGGATGAAGTTGCGGTGACTCCGGAAGATATTAAGCCGGACGAAAATAGGAAATTAACGCTCACGTATCTTGCACTTAATCGTCTTGATACGAAAATTGCTTTTTTGATTTCTAAATATGGGTCAAATGATTTGTATTACGATTGGACCGGTGGTGGAAATTTAAGGGATTTTAATTCGCGCAAGTGGCACTCGTTTAACTTTAGTCAGTATTTGGCGTTTAAGAAGATAGAAGGTAACTATGAGGATTACAAAAAGGTTAAACATTTAATCGCAAGAACCTCGGCGCTGCAATCTAGCGTCAAGCCGGAAGTGCAAAAAGACACACAGTTAGATCGCCCAATTGAACCACCTCTTGTTACAGATTAAAGTTAACAAATTTGTGGTAATCTTAAGTTAGAGAGGGGGTGAATGTGATGTTGAATATTACAAACTTAAGTCCTCTTACTGCCTTACTTTTTGGAATACTTATTCTTGTCTTTCCAAAATTCCTAAATTATTTTGTGGCAATTTATCTTATTATCACTGGTATCTTGGGACTGGGACTGATTAGTTAGTGAGTTTTTCAATCTTTTCAATAAGCTCGTCCATTTCGAAGGGCTTGGAGAGAAAATCCTCCGCTCCCGCGTTCTTGTATGTGTCTTTAACGTCTGGATGGGCGGAGACGATGATAACCGGAACATTCTTAGTTATCTTTCTATTTTTTAACTCCTTGCAAACTTCTCGGCCGTCCTGGCCGGAGAGCAAAACATCAAGCAGAATAATATCAGGCAGGTCCTTCTTTTCAAGCTTGGGCGAAAGCAAAAAGTCGGCGTCCGAAAAAGTCGTTACATCGTAATCGTTGGCTTCGAGCATTGCTTCAAAAGCATCTAAAATGTCTGGATCATCGTCTACAACAAAGACCCCTCGATGTTTCTCAGGACTGATAGCTTTCTTTTTCATCATAGAGCGCTTTGGTTTGGTGTCGTAAGGTGAGGATCTATGTCAAGGTTTTTAGCTCTTTTTTCGGGTAGACTGAAGTAAAAAGTAGAACCTTGACCGATATTACTTTTAACCCAAAACTTGCCACCGTGGTGCTTGATAATTTCAGATGATATGTAAAGGCCGATGCCAAGTCCGGGGAAGGTTTTGTCCGTGGTGTCGTAAACTCTGTAGAAACGCTCGAAGATTTTACCCAAATGCTCTTCTTGCATTCCTATACCGAAATCTTGAACCGCTACTTTTACATGATCCTTCTTGGCTGATAATCTAATCACTACCTTGTCTGCCTTGGGTGAATATTTAATTGCGTTTGATATAAGATTTTCCAAAACTTGGCCAATACGTTCTTCGTCGCCAAAGATTTTTTTATCTGTTTTTCCCTTTATTACCAGTTTGTGTTTTTCCTCCGATTGTTGGAGTATGTCCATGATTTCATCGACAGCTTTGTCAAAATTAAAAAGTTTACGCTTAAACTCGAGGCGGCCTGCTTGTATTTTAGAAATATTCAACAGGTCATAAATTAGCTCCGTTAATTTGTTTATCTGTCTGTCCATTTTAGAAAGATGATCGGCTGCTTTTTGATCTCCGATTTGTTCGGAGTGTTTTTTGAGAATTTGTGTGAACATTTTTACGCTAGTAACCGGAGTTTTAAGTTCGTGAGACGCAACCGCGATAAAGTCGTCACGAAGGCTGATTGCTTCTTGGGAGCCTTTATAAAGTTTGGCGTTTTCGATGGAAATTGATGCTCGCAGTCCTAACTCTTCTGCCATAACTAAGTCTGCAGGATTGTAGTGTCTTTTTGTATCGCTTGTAACGAAGCTGATCGTGCCGATCGGGCTTTTTTGGGAAAAAATTGGGACGGTTATTGCGGAAGTAAACCCAACCTTTCGAAGAAGCTTTAGGTCTTTTTTGTTTTTTGCAACCGCAACAAGCATATCGTCGGTGATACTAGGGTAGATTTCGGATTTACCCGTTCTTAAAACGTTAGGAGTACCGGTTGGATCGTTCATATCCGGTGGCCGAACTTTCCTTAGTTCCTTTGCCCATTTAATTTTCTTGGGGTCTTTATGTGCTAGTGCAACTTGCTTCAACTCACCGTTGTCGTTAAGTAATTCAATTGTGCACCAATCGCCAATTTCGGGAACGGCCAGAACCGCGATTGTGTTCAAGGTTGTTTGATAATCAAGAGAAGATGAGAGTATGCGGCTTGCTTCTGCCAGATAGATGAGGTTTCTTTCTATCAGCAGTCTTTCTCTGTGATACGTGAAGGCTATTTTAGAAGAGAGAGTGTCTATGAACGTTCCGATTTTCTGACTCATTTCATAGTAATCGTCTACGGACATGTCTTTTAACAGGCCTTCTCTTTTTAGATCTGTCCAGATTGCTTGTTTAAGAAAGATAGTTCCGTCTATCGCTTCTTCCAGGGTCAGCCCGTCTTGCACCGAATCTTTCGCGAGCTTTTCCCCCAGGTCTCGAAACAGGTTCGCAACCGCCTTCATGTTGCCGTTTTCAAGATTATTAGCCAGGACATGAATTAAGGCGATATGGTTGTTTTGATATTTATCTACGAATTCAGTGCGTAAGCTGTGGCTTCCTAGGTACTTTTTGTGAAGCCGTGTTGCCTCTTTTTGTATGGGGTCAGCATTCTTGAGCAAAAATTGCCTGATCTTTGCAAATTTTTCCTTCTTTTTCATGCCACTTCCATATTAAAATTCACCCAAACGGGGAATTGTACTTAAATTAAGTAAGAAAAATGTAAGAATTATGTAGTAGGTTTGTTAGTATTTAGAAGTCGAGGTTAATTGCTGTAACTTTCGCAGGCGGCTTTTGCTTGTGGGTCTGTTATCTGAGCGCACATTGAGTTGGAAGTGCCGGGGCTTGCAGTAGCGGGGCTTTGAGTCTGCTCTTGAGTTTGTGTTAAGTCCATGAATTGTACGTCAGACGGTGGGGTGAACTTGGAATTGTCTGGCGACCAGGAAGAACATTTCATATCGACTTCTTTGTTTACATCGAAATCCTGGTTTTGATCTTGTGTCTGCTCAGTCGCCGCGCTGTTTTTAATTTTTACTCCTTGACCCATTACTGGTGTCCATGTATATGTGTACTCGCTGTCGTTGATCATAGAACTGTGCATCTCCGTTCCGTTCGGGTCTGTCATGGTAAAGTCGCCTCTTACTTTATTACCAGAAACATAAATAGTACCTTCTGTTGACTGGCCGGGATATTTAACAGTGCAGGTTTGGTTTTTGCCAAAAAGTCCGGCTATTGTTCCTTTAACTTGTGTTTGGGCTTCAGGTGACCCGGGTGTAGTGGTTTCTGTCGATTTGCCTCTATTAAAAACAAATGCTCCGATTCCTATTACTGCAACAAGTGCTATTGCGCCGGCAGCAATTTGAAGATTTCTTGACATTTCTTTTTGAGAGTATATTCCTCTGTGTTAATTTTGTCAAAATTTAAGGTATGACACCTCTTCGAGTCTGAGCTTGAAAGCTCATCCCTCAGAGTCGAATGACTTTCGATGACTCAAGGTTGCCACCTTAAATCACGAAGAATCTCACCTTGACTTAACTTTTTTGACTTGCCAAATTAGTGCAGTGAGCGGAAGAGAGAGAAGAATTAATATCCATATCAAGTAGGAAAGGTCGATTCCGAAAGGCGCCCACTTTTGGATATCCAGGTTCTGCGCAATGTCGTAAACTCTCCACGGCGGTTTTTTTAGAACATGCATAAAGTACTCCCTTAATATCGAAGGTATTAAAAGGGCTACTATAATAATGAAGACACTTATTCTAGATGTAAAAAGTTTCTGCTTTTTGGTTAGGCGCACAAACAGCAGGTAAAAGATAAAAAAGTTTTCAAAAAAATTGGGAAAGAATATAAGCAAACTTCTATTGCCAATTAGCGGAAACAGAATAGCTCCTGTAAGTCTGTACAAAAATGAAGATACAGCGATTTTTCTTGCTAATTGGTCCTTCCATGATAGGGAGGTGAATGCGGCAATGGCAAGATAATAAATATCGAAGATCTTGTCCCACAATTGGTATGCTTCACGCTCTCCGTTGTTTGCAAAAGGCAGGAAATTAAAATCATAAACATCTATAAAGATAGATGCAAACAATCCAAAAAGCGGCCATTTTAAAATAGAGAATCCGGCTACGAGGCGAATAATAGAGAGAACGATATATGTTTCCAGAAGAGACATTTTAATTTTGTCAAGATTTAAGGTGGCAACCTTGAGTCCTCGAAAGTCGTTCGACTCTGAGGGGTGAGCTTTTAAGCTCAGACTCGAAGAGGTGCCCTACCTTAAATCATAATGTTCAAGGATGAGACCTTAACAAGGATCTCACCTTAACTTTAATTTAAGAATTTGTTTGAGTTGACCTTCAATTGCTGGATCGTTTATTGGCCCAAAACTAATTAAAGCGTTATCTCCGTTTCTGATTTCTCTTTGCAAAAAGTTATCTACTTTCTCTTCGTTAACGTAAAACTTGAGTGATTTTGTAGTAGATTCACAAAAATTTTGACCTGTGCCAGTTACTAAGCAGCCATAATCGACGTACATGGGTAGGGTTGCGAAGAACTCGCCCCATGTAGTATTTGGCTTTTTAACCACGACGTGGTTGGGGTTTGATGCTTCTATGTAAACATCAGGAGAAACGTTGTGGTATTTTTTGGTTGTAAATTCTCTCTCTGTGCCTTCTGTAAAGATCAAAAACGACGCTTTTGTATCAGCATTGACCTGTGTAGTTGTAGGGGTCGGGCTTGATGTTGTGGTAAGCGGCAACTTTTTGTCGCAGGCGGAAAGCACAAAAGGGCTGATCAAAATCAATGCTAATACTCTAAAGCTGTACACGTATTCAGAATAACATTTCCTGTTTGATTTGTGGTGAACGCAGCGGTTTGTATATAATCTGCACACATGGAATTGATGCTGATTGTCATTTTGGTTCTCTTGCTTTTTGTTTTGCTTATTTCGATTAAGCAGGTAAATCAGTACGAACGGGGAGTAAAGTTTCGATTTGGGAGATTTGTAGGAGTGTTGGAGCCAGGATGGAGAATTATTTTGCCGATTATCGAAGGATGGAAAAGAGTCGATATTCGAGTTAAGGCGGTCGACGTTCCGGACCAGGAAGCGATAACTTTAGATAACGTAAGTGCTAGAGTTAATGCTGTCATTTACTACAGAATAGACGTTGCCCAAAAGGCTATTTTGGAAGTCGAAGATTACTTCTTTGCGGTTTCTCAGATGGCGCAAACCACAATGAGAAACGTGATTGGCGAAACTTCTCTTGATGATTTACTTTCGAAGCGGGATCAGGTTGCAGACAGAATAAAAACAATTATAGATAAGGCGACAGACGCATGGGGAATAAAGGTTGAATCGGTCGAACTTAAAGATATTATCATGCCCGACGAAATGAAAAGGGTGATTGCAAGACAGGCGGAGGCAGAACGCGAAAGACGCGCGATTATTATTAAGGCAGAAGGGGAAAAGGCTGCCGCACAAAATATTTCCAGCGCTGCGAGTACTCTTTCCAAAACGACGGGCGGGCTTCACATAAGAACACTTCAAACTCTATCTGAAATTTCGGGTGATAAAAATAATACAATTGTAGTTGTGACTCCGCTTGAAGTTCTGCGAGCCTTCGAAGGCCTCGCCAAAAAAATTAAGTGAGACTATTTTCCCGAATTAAGTTGTAAGCGCTGGAAGTGAGCAACATCGTAGATTGCGGTTATTAGCGAGGCACTCCCGGGTCCAACGTCTCTGAGACCTATTATTGAGTTTCTATCCCTCTCCAATAATTTATCTATTGTGTCAATCTTGTTTTTTATGATCAATGTTCGAACCGGGCCGGTGATGACCCTTTCCGAGAGTTGAGGAATGACTGCGAGCACGGAGTTGTCGTCGTACCATTTGAATTGGGCTTTACAGAGTTGTTGCCAAGATTTATATGCTCCTGAACTATACCTTTTCCAGGTTGGATATTCTTCCAATTCTGCTGCGAGTTTTGATTGGGCTTCTTTCAGAGTTTGCGGGGGCGTTTCGGTGAGAGTTGTTGGTGGGTAACTCTATCTATTTCCGGTCTTTGTCGTTCTGCCATTAAAGAGTAAAGTTATCAGAAAGAGTGGAGCAGATCAATCTCTAGATTTTGGGTGCGCTTGTTTGGTAAACTGAAAAAAATCTCCCCAAAAAATGATATCGCGCCGGATTTTCATTATTATCACTATTGCCGTCGTCGGAGCCGCTGGAGCTCTCGTTATTATAAGGAGAGATGGGACGGAATTAGTTCGATCGATTTTGCCGGATGTTCCTGGAGCAGTTAATCCCACGCCAAGCCCCTTTCCTTTTCAGGAATTGACGATTCCGTATCTGAAAAGCAGAAAATATGACAGTAATTTAGGAAGTCTGGAAAGGGTAAGTGAGAACGCAAACTATATTTCATATTTAACAAGTTATGAGTCTGATGGTCTAAGGATTAATGCTCAGTTAACGGAACCTAAGGGTCCAAGACCTGAGGGAGGTTGGCCAGCGGTTATCTTTATTCATGGCTACATTCCTCCAGGGCAGTATCAAACGCTCACGAATTATTCATCTTACGTTGACTATCTTTCCAAAAACGGGCTTGCGGTTTTTAAGATAGATCTTAGGGGACACGCAAATTCGGAAGGAGAACCAGGTGGGGCCTATTATTCTTCGGATTACGTAATTGATGCCCTGAACGCTTATTCTGCTTTGCAGAAAGCGCAGTTTGTTAATCCTGACAAAATTGGTTTGTGGGGACACAGTATGGCGGGCAACGTGGTCTTTAGGAGTTTAGCCGCAAAACCGGAAATTCCGGCGGTCGTGATTTGGGCGGGTGCGGGATACACATATTCGGATATCCGGGAGTTCGGAATTGACGATGACAGTTACCGGCCTCCGCCAAGCGATACGGAGAGGCAAAGAAGAAGAAGGGAGCTATTTGATACTTACGGAGATTTTAACGCCGAGAGTTCTTTTTGGGAGCAGGTTGCACCGACCAATTATTTGGGGGAGATGAAAGGGGCTGTACAGCTTAACCACGCGACGAACGACAACGTTGTCAGTGTTCGATATAGCCGGAATCTGACAAATCTTCTTAAGGATGCCGGAGTTCGTCACGAATTGCACGAGTACGGTGGTGGTGGGCACAATTTTTCCGGTGCTTCATTTAATGCTGCTATGCAGAATACAGTTACTTTTTTCCAAGAGAACCTTCGGTAATCTCTTAATAATTTCTTACAAACCTCTAACCTCAATCTAAAAATTTTGATCTAGAATACGCACAATCGGTAATTGTGCTTTTGAATATTCTCACCTTGATTTTTTGGATCATCGGTCAGAGTAACTAAGCAAAAAGGAGGTGATAGATAGTTGGTGGACATTAGTAATCATTATAGACATTACTTATGAACGATATTGGAAGGACGCTTATTATTTTTGGATTTTTAATCTCATAGGAATTTTGGTGAGTGTTTCAGGCAAAATCCCATTAATTGGCCGATTGCCTGGAGACATTATTATAAAAGGGAAGGTTTTACATTTTATTTTCCGTTAACAACCTCGCTAATCCTCAGTATAGTTTGTCCCTCGTTCTTAGATTTTTTAATAGATAGATTACGTTCAGCATATGTTCGCAACACGCAGATATGAGTCGCGAATTTTTGGAAGTGATACGAGACGTAGAAGCACTTGCAAGTGAACCTCAAGGTTTTGGCTTTGAAGGGGAATGGAGTAGCCGTTTGCAGCCGGTTCTGGTGCAAAATCAGCCGGGTGAGAGGCTACACAGCCATAAAGAAAGGACAATGGCCATTCCTCGCAGGCCAACGCGCGGCCGGATTTATCATGCCGGTTCAGGCAACAGCGGCCATTTTTGGAGAAAAAAAGTGGGAACTTTTTGCGATTGATACTGGATACCAACTCGTTGCAGTTCTTGCGATGGGTGTTGTTCTAGCTATCTTATGGCAGGTGAAGAGGGACATTGGTTTGCAAATGCTGATCCTAAAACACCGGGAAAAACAGGAGATCGAGCTTTCTTTATTGATGAAACAGGTGTGATCCGCGCGACAGAAGGCGGAGAAGCAACTCCTGGCAGTAAACCCCTCGAGAACTAAGTATCTTCTTTTTGTTAAACTATTTCTTATGAATTTATGAACAAACAACTTAAGCACGAGGTTACGCCTTTGGGAATGCTAAATAATGCAAAGGTTTGGTACGTTTTGTACAGACAGAACATTTATTTGGGGACCCATCACAAAATAATAGCTATATACTGCTTGTTGATTAGCTTTGAAATGTTTCTCAAGTCTTACCTAATTTATTTAAATAAAATGGAGTATTCCTGCGATTCAAATTTAGAGAAGCTAGGACACAAATTTGGAAATATTGTTAAGGCTATTAAAAAAGAAAAAGATGCTAGATTATCACCTCGGATAGACAGTCTTATTAAGAAGTATGATCTTATGTCTATAGATACAAATAATCTTAGATATCCAAGAAAAGGTGACGAATTTTTAATCCATGCGGGATATCTTAGCCCACATAATGAATTTGACGAGTTGTTAGATGCTATTGGAGGAGAGGTTAGTGGAGGTATTGTTGATAAATTTTACGATGAAACTTAATCCATCATTTTTAATGAAGGGGAAAGTAAGAATATGAACCTATCTGTCGGTATTGTTGGACTACCCAACGTGGGGAAAAGCACGCTTTTTAATGCGCTTTTAAAGAAGCAGGTGGCTGACGCGCAGAATTATCCGTTTACGACGATTGAACCAAACGTCGGCGTTGTTGAAGTTCCAGACCCACGTCTTTTCAAACTTGCAGACGTGGTAAAGAGCAGTGAGGGTTTAGCTCCGAATTTTAAGATAATTCCAGCGGTTGTTAAGTTTGTAGATATTGCTGGTCTTGTTAAAGGTGCAGCAAGCGGCGAAGGATTAGGGAATCAATTTTTGTCGCATATTCGTGAGGTTGACGCGATTGTTTTTGTGTTGAGGGATTTTAGTGGAGAAGTTATTCGGGTGGGAAGTGAGAATCCCCAGGAAGATCTTGAGGTTCTAAAAACTGAACTTTTGATTAAGGATCTTGAGACTATTGATAAGCGAATTGATAGTTTAGGTAGGGAGTTGAAACCTCTTGGGCACCAAGATCCTAAGCATCAAGTTTTGGTGACGATGCAAAAAGCGAAACAACTTGCTGAAGAGGGGAAGTGGCTGGGAGAAAATATGGACGAGGAAGAACTGGCGAAAATCCGTGAATTGCAGCTGCTTTCGACGAAGAAAACAATTGTTGTATTAAACACAGATGAGGGTAATCTCTCTGTTATTGCGAGTGAATCGAAGCAATCTCCAGATTCTGGATATACAGTGCCATACGGTCCTCGTCCCTCGAGGACTCAGGACTCCGGGCCTAAAAGCCAGGATGACAAAAAAGAGATTGCCGCGGGCTCTTCGAGCCCTCGCAATGACAATTATGTAAGGATAAGCGCGAAACTAGAACAGGAACTTTCGGACCTTGATGAGGAAGAGCAGGGAGAATACCTAAAAGAGCTTGGGATTGGCGAACCCGGATTAAATCGTTTAATTAAAAATGCGTATGAAACTTTGGGGCTTATTACTTTTTTTACTGCCGGGCCAAAAGAAGTGCATGCGTGGACGACAAATAAAGGCGTACTTGCACCGCAAGCTGCAGGAGTAATTCATACGGATTTTGAAAAAGGATTTATTGCTGCAGAAGTTATAGATTGGGAAACTTTAGTTGATGTGGGTGGATGGCAGGCGGCAAAAGGGAAGGGACAAGTTAAGACTATCGGAAAGACAGAAGAAGTAAAGGATGGAATGGTTGTGGAGTTCAGGTTCAGTAACTAATATGCAATATTGCCGCTGTTGAATACACGGAGAGCTTTACCGTCTCGATTTTGGAAACGGGTAACGTAGGAGCCGTCTTCTTGGCGTTGGTAAGCAAACGAAGTTACATTGAGAAAAGGTCTTAATTCCCCTGTGCGAGAATTTTTGCCGGAAACTGTAAGCCTGATAGTACCTGTCTCTTCTTGAGAAGGTGGTTTGGAAACTTCGAAAGTGTAGAGTCCTTTGCCTGTAAAAAGATACCTTCCTTCCAACATTTTTCCTTGCCATGCGGGTAAGAGTCGTTGGAGTTCTGCCGGGTCGAACTCGCTAAGGTCCATCGTGGTAGATTTTTTATCCTCTGTGGTGGTAGCGCCCTTTATTTCTGCTTGTTCCGTTGTCATTGAAGGAATTTATATCATTTCAGACCTTGCCAATCAACTATCGAGGTTGAAGTTGAGGCTTATGTCTGATATCATTTCCCATACAGTTTTGCAGCCTCGAGCTGCATTTTAGTACTAATGTAAATATGGCATACGAGTTAATGGTGATTGGAAGCAGTTCCGCAGATGTCGACTCTCTTTTCAAAAAAGTTGAGGGGTTGGTTAAAGGTGTAAATGCAACCGAAATTGTTTCGCAAAAATTGGGCAAAAAGCCTTTAGCGTATCCAATCAAAAGACAAACAGAGGCAGAATATTTTCTTTTCAATTTCGAGGTAGAAGGTGAAGCTGTTACTTCTATTTCCGAATCCTTAAGGCTTGAGCAGGAAGACGTTTTGCGTTACGTTATACTTAAGACAAAGGTAAAACCGGCTGATGCAAAAGGCGCAAAACTTGCAGTTGTTTCTGGTGGTGAAGCAATAGAGCCTCCAAAGAAAACCGAAAAGGTTAAGGTAGAAGTTAAAGCAAAGGAAGTAAAAGTATTACAAGTACCACAAGTATTAAAGGTAAAAGAGACGAGCACTAATTCGTCAGTGAAAACTGTGAAAGGAAAGAGTAAATAACCAGTGGGTAGCCGAGCTTCTCTAAACAAAGTTTTATTGATAGGAAATCTGACAAGAGATCCGGAATTAAGGTATACGCCTTCGGGTGCTGCCGTTTGTTCTTTTGGAATTGCCACGAATAGGTTTTATGTTGCTGCCGATGGTACCAAAAAGGAAGAAGCAGAATTTATAAAAATAGTTTCCTGGAATAAACTTGCAGAACTTTGTTCTCAACTTCTTTCTAAAGGTAGAAAAGTCTACGTTGAGGGAAGACTGCAAACTAGAAGTTGGGAAACGCCAGACGGGCAAAATCGCCAAACGACAGAAGTAGTTATTGACGACATGAGAATTTTAGATTCGAGACGTGATGGCGAAGGTGGAGATTATGCAGATGTTGGGGCATCAGCTCCTTCAGCCGGACCCGAAACGGCGGCAGCAGCCCCGAGCGTTGAGGAACCGAAAAGTAATAAAAGCGAGGATAAGCCAAAAGCGCAGAAAAAGGAAGCAGCAGCCGAAGACGAAGTAGATCTCGATGATCTCCCGTTTTAGAAGTTATAAGTTATAAGTCACAAGTTATAAATAATAATGCAAAAATTTAAATCAGTAGATCAATAAATTGCTCTCTGATATAAATCTTTTTTAAAACAAAATTTATTATAATTGGATTAAGGTAGTTTTATGCAAAAATTTATTAAGAAACAAAGAAAAGCTAAAAATTGTCCGCTTTGCGCGACAAATACGACCATCGATTATAAAGATGGTGTTTTACTGAGGCGTTTTATTTCTGAAAGAGGTAAAATTCAAGGTAGGGCTAGAACCGGAGTTTGTGCTAAGCACCAGAGACAAGTTACAAGGGGAGTTAAGCTAGCAAGACACATGGCAATCTTGCCGTTTGTTCAATCTTAAAGATTAAATTCATGCCCATAATAACACCAGGCAACATTCTTCCCAACCAAAATAAAGGTTCGGGTATTATTTCCTTTATCGCTCAGTTTGCAGTCGTCGCAATTATCTTTTTTGGAATCGGTTTTATTGCCGGCCAAAAGAAGATAGAAATCACCAACAGAAACTTCGTTCCTCATATAACTGTCCAAAATAAATTACCGCCCAAAGAACAAACTGTAGATTTCTCTCTTTTCTGGCAAGTCTTTGAAACTTTACCGGAAACATATCTCGATAAGAGCGCAATAGACGCGCAAAAAATGGTAAATGGCGCAATCGCCGGAATGGTAAGGTCTCTTGGTGATCCTTACACTGTCTTTTTGGATCCAAAACAAAATGAGGCAATAAGAAGTGAGTTGTCTGGAACTTACGAGGGTGTTGGAATTCAACTTGGGTTTAATAAAGAAAAAAGGCTTGCGGTTATTGCTCCTCTTTCGCAAACTCCTGCAGAGCGTGCTGGGGTTTTACCGCAAGATTTGATTTTGAAAATTGGGGACAGAGAGACGTTTGATGTGACGCTTCCGGAGGCTGTCGATTTAATTCGCGGACCCGCTGGAACGAAGATTAAGCTTCAAATTGCAAGAGAAGGGCAGACTGAACCTATCGAGCTTGAGATGCAAAGAGAAAAAATCACAGTCAAAAGTGTAGAAGTTAATTTTAGAGACTTTGAAGGTAAAAAAGTTGCAATTCTTAAAGTATCACGGTTTGGTGAAACGACAGACAGCGAGTGGGACGAAGCGGTAAATAGGGTACAACTCGAAGGTGCAAAGGCTGTTGTTGTTGACATGAGAAATAACCCAGGCGGATTGCTTTCGTCTTCAGTACATCTTGCTTCGGAATTTGTGGGCGGCGTAATTGTTAAACAGCAATTTTCGGATGGAAGTGTAAGAAACTTGGACGAGGATCATAACGGGGAACTTTTGAATATTCCTCTGGCGGTTCTAGTAAATGGTGGTTCGGCTTCGGCTGCCGAAATTTTTGCGGGAGCAATTCAAGACAAAAATAGAGGGCAAATTGTAGGGGAGAAGACATTCGGCAAGGGAACAGTCCAGGACGCTTTAGAACTGCCTGGGAATGCTGGACTTCACGTTACCATCGCAAAGTGGCTTACACCAAAAGGAAATTCGATCCACAATGAAGGCATTACCCCGGATGTTACAATAGAGCCACCTCAGGGCCAAATGGGCCAAAGAGACGACCCCCAACTTAATAAGGCACTCGAGGAATTGTAGAATAAAGTGCCTTGCGATAAGCAGAGCTTGCGATCCTCATTCTGCAATAGCAGAATTGCGGTTCTAAGTTCCACACTATCGTGTGTATAACTATCTAAAGGCTCTTGAAGTTTTAAAATAAATGTTTGACAGATTAAAGTTAAAAAACTTAACGGCTTTTCTGGTTATTGGTGCATTATGGGTACTGACTATCGTTGCGGCGCTCAGAGTTTTTGACGGCAACCTTGCCAACTTAAATATAGGCAATGGAAAACTCTCCCAAACCCAAAGATTGGTCGAGGAGGAATCTGTTGTTATCGACGTTGTAGAAAAGGCTTCTCCGTCTGTTGTTTCAATTGCCATCGAGAATAGGCAACTCTTTACTCCATTTGGGGCGCGAGGCGAGAAAGAATCCGGAATAGGAACAGGCTTTGTTATTTCCAGCGACGGCTTAATTCTTACCAATCAACATGTTGTTTCTTTGGAGAATGAAAAATATATAGTCATTGTTACCAACGAGAAGGGTGACGAAAGAAAGCTTGAAGTAAAAGAAATTCACAAAGATCCGTTCAATGACCTTGCCATTATTAAAGTAGACGCAAATGATCTGGCGCCAATAGAGCTCGGAGACTCTGATCAAATCAAAGTTGGCCAAAAAGTCATTGCTATTGGAAATGCGCTGGGCATGCTTCAGAATACGGTTACAACAGGTGTTGTCTCGGGTCTTGGTCGTGGAGTCTCGCCCGTTGATCCAACGACGGGGATTGCAGAAAGACTTGAGGACCTGGTGCAAACAGATGCTGCAATTAACCCAGGCAATTCGGGCGGGCCGCTTGTTAATTCTGCCGGCCAAGTTATTGCCATTAACACAGCTGTTGCTTCCGGTGAAAATATCGGTTTTGCAATTAAGATTAATATCGCAAAACAGTTAATTGAAGATTTCAATAGATCGGGGGGCAGAATATCGAGACCTCTTCTTGGAATTCGTTATACACACGTTTCTCGCGACGTCGCAATTTTAAACGAGGTTCCTGAAGGTGAGCTGGTGCAAGAAGTTGTAAGTGGGTCGGCTGCAGCTGATGCTGGAATAAGAGTAGGGGACATTATCACTCATTTTGACGGGCAAAGACTTTCGGAAGAAACGAGACTTGCCCAAATTATCAGAGGTAAAAAAGTTGGAGAGAGTGTGAGTATTCGAGTTTTTCGAGACGGGCAAACGATTGATCTGACGGCAACTTTAAAAGAAGCTTCGCAGTAAACTTTTTAAATTATTCTTTCTAAGACTTCCTTAAAAAACCTGCCAATTACAAAGTAAATATTGGCCCAGATAAATGCGGCGATTGCCGTGTAGAGCCAGAACACCCTGTATGTTACTCCGAAAGTGCCAGCGACAATTGGTGTTACAATCCTGAGTCCCGGGATAAGTCTGCCTATAACTATTGCTACTCCACCTCTTTTTTCAAACCATTTTTCTATCCGCTCAATTTTATTGGGAGTTATTTTTGTGTACTTGCTAAATTTTAGCAAAATCATATGACCAAAACGTCTTGCGAGGGTAAACAATATCGTTGAGCCACAGATGGTTGCGGCTACAGTTGTTGCGATAATGAACAGGTAGTTGGAAGATGGGAGAGCTGCGGTTGTCGCGATGAAAATATCACCAGGGATTGGAAGAGGAATGCCTCCTTCTTCTAGAAAAAGGATAACGAAGAGGCCCAAATAGGAATAGCTTTCTAAAAAATTTAGCACTTGTCGGTTAAATTATATTACCAAATAATTTAGTCTCGTGCTTTTTCAAGATCTTCTATGACGCGGTCAAACTTAACATTAACAATTTCTTCAAGATTATGCCCCACCAAACCTTACTTCAATCCTTTTTTGATACTATTCGTATACGGATTGAAGAGCAGTTAAGGTGGGTAGGCAAGATTTATTTGTTAAGCTTCCTGACTGCTTTCTAAATCCGACACTATTTTATTGAGGTTTCCGTCTAAAATGGACTGAAGGTTTCCCCATGACTTTTTAATCCGATGGTCTGTGATGCGATCTTGGGGAAAATTGTAGGTTCTTATTTTTTCACTCCTGTCGCCACTGCCAAGCTGTAGTGCTCTCTCTGAGCTTGCACTCGCCGCCTTCTTTTCTTCTTCCATCGCAAAAAGTCTGGCTCTTAAAATTTGCATTGCAATTTCCCGGTTTTGACCCTGAACTCGTTCTGTCGAGGCTTTAACAACTAGACCAGTTGGTTTATGTTTGATCCTGACCGCGGTCGAAACCTTGTTGACGTTTTGTCCTCCATGGCCACCAGAACGGAAAGCTTCAAATTCGATGTCAGTTGGGTTGATGACAACTTCTGTCGGGCTTACTTCTGGGAGGATAGCAACGGTTGCGGTTGACGTATGGATTCTGCCGGAGCTTTCGGTTTTAGGAACACGTTGGACCCTGTGAACTCCGGATTCCCACTTAAGTTTATCCCAAGCACCACGCCCGATAATTTTGGCTGTTACTTCTTTTAAGTTTCCAATGCCGCCTTCACTTTTATCGAGTTCTTCAATTTTCCAGTTTTGAGATTGGGCGTATCTTTGGTACATTCTGTAAAGGTCGCCTGCGAAAAGTCCTGCCTCGTCTCCGCCTGCTGCTGATCTAACTTCCAAGATTACGGAATTGCCACCAACTGGCGAGTCTTGATCCGAACTCTGATTAAGTGAGCGTTCAAGGTCTGACTTTTGTGCTTTTAGATCTGCAATTTCTTGTTTTGCTAATTCTTCCATAGACGGATCGTCCAAGAGCTTTTGGGCCTCGGCAATTTTTGCGTCTATTTCTGAGATTTGATTTTTAAGATAATCGCTCATACTGATAGTTTAATAGAGATTATAGTTGTGGAGTAAAGGGTAATCTAAGAAGAGGCTTGCTTTTTGGCAAGCTCTAACATTTCACGAAGCGATTCTGGACGTTTTTGTTCCTGTCTTTTCGCAACGATTGTTTGCTTTTGAGCTTGAACTTCTTTTGCCTTTTGTCTGGATTTTTCGAATTTTTCTACTTTACCTAATGTGTCCACGTACTTCATTTCACCCGTAAAGAATGGGTGACACTTGCTGCAAACTTCGACACGTATTTCGGGCACAGTCGCGCCCGTTGTAAACGTATTTCCGCAGACGCATGTTACTTTGGCGTCGTCGTAATATTGGGGATGTATTCCTTGTTTCATTGCTCGAGTATTTTAGCATTTTAGCCTTGTTTACTCAAGCCGCTTGTGGAGCGGGTGGTTGCGGCGTTTATGCTCTGCAAGTATTACGGCAATTGTAATCAGAAGACCCCCGACGATTAACTCACGCGTTAATTTTTCCCCGAGCAGGATTATTGCAAGGATTGCTCCTGTTATTGGGTCGATGTAAAAGAAAAATGATGCTTCTCCTGCCGGGAGTCTTTTGAGTCCTTCCATCCAGGCCCAATATGCGGCCAAAGACGCCAAGACGATTCCATATACAAGGCCAGCGAGCCCTATGGAATTAACGCTTGCGATCCAATTAGGAATTGTTACAAATTCCCAAACTACAAAGGGTACAAAAGTTAAAGCTCCAATCAAAAGGGTATAAAAAGTGACTGTTGTCCCGTCGTAAATTTTTAGAAGTTTTTTGGCTACGATGCTGTGAACAACGCCAGTTATCGATGCAAGCATCAGCAGAATATTTCCGAGCAAATGCCCAGATGAAGACCCTGCTTGAGGTTTACCAATTATGACAACTACACCTGCAAGTGCAGTAAGACTTGCGAGAATTAGTTTTGCTGTTAATTTTTCTTTGAGAAAAATGCTTGACGCGAAGAGCGTAAGAATAGGAGTTGCTGCGATTAGGAGTGCGGCATTAATCGCATAAGTAAGTTTTAGGCCGATAAAGAAAAATGCCAAATTTAATGTAACGCCAAAAAGAGCGGCAAGTATAAACATGCTCAGGTCCTGCTTTTTAAAATGAAGTGATTTTAACGCGAAAGGGAGCATCAGAAGAGACGCTAGAAACATTCTTAAAAATGCTAGGGAGAAAACTGGTATTTGGGTAAGGGTCAACTTCATAATCGCAGGCGCTCCGCCCCAAATAAAAACGGCAATAAGAATGAGTACGTAAGGGGATTTTAATTTCACTCTATACTTTCAACAAGTCGGTCTACTCCAAACGAAAAGCCGACTGCCGGAATATCTTTTTTGGCAAACATGCCAACCAAATTGTCGTATCTGCCACCAGAGCCGATGGAGAGACTTTCGATATTTTTATTTGGCTTTAACTCAAAAATAGTACCGGTGTAATAGTCCAATCCGCGGGCGAGCGAGTTATCGAAAATGTAATCATCTTCGGCTAGTTGATGTTCGACCTTGAGGGCAGAAAAAATATTTTCAAGTTCTTCCGTAGGTTTTGAATTTAGTATTTTGTTTAGGTGCTCGTCTATGTCAGTTTGCGAATAACCTTTGTCTTTTAGTTCCGCCTCGACGCCTGCGCGTTCTATTTTGTGAATTTTATCAAGAGCTACGACAACGTCGTTGGGTACACCTTCAAAATTTTTTCTGTCGTTAATTATCATAACCGCGGTTTTTAAGCCTACTGCCTTTGTGGCTTTGATTGCTGCTGCAATTATCTTCGCGTCTTCTTTTACATCCGCTTGTCCTACAGTATCAAAATCAAATTGAGTGAACTCGCGGTATCTGCCGTGCTGTGGATTTTCTCCACGAAACACTTGACCGATTTGGTAACGCGAAAAGGTTGGTTTAAGTAGCTGCTGGTTGTTGGCAACATATCGAGCTAAGGGAACTGTGAGGTCGTAACGAAGGGCAAGGTCACGGCCGCCGCGGTCGGTAAATTTGTAAATAAGTTTTTCTTCCTCGCCGTATTTGCCAGTTAAGGTTTCTGCGAATTCAACTGTCGGAGTTTCTATTGGTACGAATCCAAACTCTTCAAGAACGTCCGCTATTTTATTTATTGTCGTACGTCTCTTTTTAGCAACGTCGGGGTCTAGGTCTCGAAAACCTTTGGGTGTAGGTGGAGCTTTTTGCATATTCAACTTTATGATACCAGAAATTGAGCCTAAAGTATGTGTATGAGGGCTACATTGTTCTTGTCAGATGAAGTTGTGAAGAAAATAATTGCTGTTTTGTCTTTTGCAATATCCGCACTTTTGGCAGTTTGGCCACCGAGGGTGATTTTTGAATCTTTAGTTAGCGTGAATTCTATTAATTTTCCGTCTTGATTATTTTTTAGCGAAAAAAGATTTTGGCGAACAGGAGTGAGGATAACTCCAGTTGCATATGCTTTGGTCACTTGCGGTTTATTATCCCGAATTACTTCGAATTTTTTTGCAACGATCGAATCACTTTCTGTTTCTTCGCCTACTGCAACAGCATAATCACCAACTCTTATATTTTTGACTGGTTCCTTGGATTCTTCCTCTTCGTCTTCAGCTTGTGGCATGGTAAATTCTGTTGAAGTGGAAGTTCTTACATTTTGGTCACCTGCTTGAGTAGTTATGGTTACAAGGGAATCAAAAATAGTTTTAACGGGGCCCGCAAAAACTGAATCACCTTTAGAATCCTTTAGTACAAAAAAGGTGAGTGATGCTTTTTGACTGTTTTGATCGTCAACCTTTAGGCTGCTTGCCAAAGATAGGATATTTACGAGGTTTAAGCCGTCTTGAAGTTTTGCTTCTTTTTCAAAGTTGCCATCTTTGTCGGCAACTACCACTTCTTGAAAGTAGTTGGAGTAGATGAGCACGTAGTTGTTGGGGTTAGTTTTTCCTTTAAATGTAGCAGTTGGTGAGCTTAAGACCGTCTGATCGGAGGGAGTGACATCGAACCCTTCTTTTTTGTTTTCTATTCCTAAATTTGTTTTTACTTCGCTCTTTATTTGTTCTCGATTGGCCTTTGGTTGTCTTTGCCAGAGCCAAAAAATTCCGCCAGCAATTACTGCTAATATAATAAGGAAGGTGCTGAGTTTTGCGGTTTTTTGCATAAGGTAAGTGGCGACAAGGAGAGACCGTGTTAGATTATCATAGATCCTAAAATATGGCAATTGGCGGTCATTGAAGTGGAATTTCTTGTGTGCTATGATTTTTATCCAACATGGTAGACGTTTGGTTTCATGGACAGGCATGTGTAAGACTTAAGGGCAAAAATGCCACTGTCGTTTTTGACCCTTATGACAGCGAATTTACTGGACTTCCACCACTTAAGCTTGCAAGCGACATTGTTTGCATAACTCACGATCACAAAGACCACAATAATGTAGACGCAGTCGTCCCGGCAACAGACGAGCTGAAGCCTTTTGTTATTTACGGCCCCGGCGAATATGAAATACGTAGTGTAAATATCGTTGGGGTGCCAAGTTACCACGACGATAAGCAGGGTGCGGAGCGAGGTAAAAACACAATTTATCACGCAACATTGGACGAAGTTAATTTTGTACACCTTGGTGATTTAGGGCAAAAGAAATTAACACAAGAACAAGTAGAAGAACTTTCGACTTGTGATGTTTTGTTTATTCCCGTTGGGGGCGTTTATACAATTTCCGCAAAAGATGCTCCGGATATCATTGCGCAAATCGAACCTAAGGTAGTAATCCCGATTCATTACAAGTTGCCAGGTCTAAAGTTTGACCTTGAGCCTCTCGACGCTTTTCTTCAAGCAATGGGCAAAGAGAAACAGGAACCAGCACAGAAATTTTCTATTAGCCGAGAAAAACTTCCGGAGGAACCAGAAGTCGTTATTCTCGAAAAGCAGTAGAGCTGCCCCAATAAGATTTTGCAAATGGCAACGCAAACGACAGGTCATGTACCACCTAACGATCAGGACGCCGAAAGATCAATCATCGGAGCCATTCTTCTTGATAGCGAATCTTTAACTTCAATAATCCAAATACTAAAAGCGGAACATTTTTATAAAGAGGGTCACAGTAATATCTTCAGCGCGATAATAGATCTTTATGAAAAACGTGATCCGATTGATTTGGTAACGCTTACAGCGCAGCTTAAAAGCCGTGGGAATTTTGATAAAGTTGGAGGCACAGCGTACTTGGCGTCTCTTGCTTCTGGGGTTCCAACTGCCGCAAACATTGCCCACTACGCCAGAATAGTTCGTGATCACTACGTAAAGCGCCAGTTGATCGCAACCGCTGCAAAGATTTCTCAATCCGCCTTTGACGAAACAGGGGATATCAGGAAGATTCTGGATGACACGGAGCAAACGGTTTTCGGTTTGTCTCAGTCGCAGATGCAGCAAAATTTCATTCCTTTGAGGGATGCTCTTGCCGAAAGTTTTGACAGACTCGATGAGCTGCATAAAAAGGCAGGAGGTTTACGTGGAGTGCCGACCGGTTTTTGGGATTTGGATGGCAAACTTGCGGGAATGCAAGATTCTAACCTTTTGATACTTGCCGCAAGACCCGGTCAGGGTAAAACCTCTTTTGCTCTTAATATTGCAAGGCACGTTGCAGTAAGGGAAGGTTTGCCTGTTGGAATATTTTCGCTGGAGATGAGTAAAGAAGAGCTTGTCGACAGGTTGCTCGTTGAACAATCGGATGTCGATGCTTGGAAGCTTAAGACGGGAAAACTGGATGATGAGGATTTCGACAGACTGCAGGAGGCGATGGGGATTTTGGCAGACGCGCCGCTTTTTATCGATGATATGCCAGGCGCCAACATTCTGGAAATGAGGACGAAAGCAAGGAGGCTTCAAGTTGAACACGGACTTTCTTTTTTGATCGTCGATTATTTGCAGCTTGTTCATGGGCGGAATTTGGAAAATAGAGTTCAAGAGGTTTCCGAAATTACTCAGAGTTTGAAGAATTTGGCAAGAGAGCTTAAGATTCCGGTTCTTGCGTGTTCGCAGCTCTCAAGAGCAGTTGAGCAGAGAGGAACGAGAAGACCCCAGCTTTCGGATTTGAGAGAAAGTGGCTCAATTGAACAGGAAGCGGACGTCGTGATGTTCCTGTGGAGGCCGGATCCGGATAAAAATGAAGAGGTAAAGCTTGATATTCAAAAGCACAGAAATGGTCCGACGGGGGAAATTGATTTGATGTTTAAGGCAGAACGCGTGAAGTTTTATGGTATGGAAAAAAGAAGAACTAAAGATGCTCCGGCGGAAGAAACTGGTCAAGCGGTTGGAGCTTGAGGGTCAGACCTCTCTTTGAGTTCGCGGGAGTTTTGATCTTTTTCATCCCAAATCTTAAGGATGTTTTCAGTAGGAACGTGAAGGTTCCTCATCGCATTGACCCAAAGAAAAGTAGATTCTAATCTCCCAACTAACTGCTGCTGATACAAATTGACTCTCGTGCTTTCTTCTTCGATCCTTCGCGAGAATTCACCTTCAACGTCAAATTTTCCTGCTTCTGTCATATTTTGTTATTTTTATTGTTCAAGATTTTGCTTTGTGCCGTGGGAGAGATAAACCGTTTTTGCTATCGCAAAAAAAGCGAACTCTCAATTTTGTGTGCCGAGAGAGGGGGTCGAACCCTCACGATCTTGCGATCATAGGTTTTTGAGACCTACGCGTCTGCCGGTTCCGCCATCTCGGCTCAGAGCTAGATATTTAGCCTCGAATATTATATCATTTCCTAAAGCTCGACTAATTGTCTAACGTCAATAGACTATCGACAACTGGCGATCAACAATTAATATGACTATTCGTGACATATATGAACTTGCCGTTAAGATGGGAATGGACGCCGACCCAAGGGGTAAAGACGGCGTAAAGTCACATCTGGCGAGAATGGAAAAGTTATACCAGGATCTACCGAAAACCAAAAAGGCAGAGTTTGACCTCGAAACTTTAAGAAACCCATATTCCGATACAAGAATTTTGTTTGGGAGTCCTTCGGTAAACGTAGACGCCGTAATGGCGGGAATTGATGCTGGCGGAACAGAAGTTTTGCTTACCGACCGGCTTAATCAGAAGGGGGAGGGCATTGACCTTTTGATTTCTCACCATCCAAGTGGACACGCACTGGCATCTTTGCACGAAGTTATGGACTTGCAGGTAGAAACTTTTGCTAATGCGGGTGTACCGGAAAACGTGGCGCAAGCGCTTCTTGCGGATTCAATGGGTTATATAAAAAGACGTTTTGGACCGCTCAATCATTCCCAGACTGTTGACGCCGCGCGACTTTTAGGTGTGCCCCTTTTGGCTCTTCATACCGTTTGGGACAACATGGGGGACGCTTTCATGAAGAACTATCTAGCTGATAAAAAACTGACTACAGTCGGTGACGTGATGGAGGTAATTTGTGAAATTCCGGAGTTTAAAGAAGCAATAAAAGGGAAAGCGGGTCCGAGCATTGTCTCTGGAGGTGAAAAAAGTAGAGTCGGCAAAATACTGATTACTTTAACTGGTGGCACTAACCCCCAAAAAGATCTTTATATGGAGCTGGCAAAAGCTGGTGTCGGGACGTTAATTGAGATGCACATTCCAGAAGATTCTGTAGAAGAGCTTAGAAAAGCTCATATTAACGCAATCGATATAGGCCATATGGCTGCTGATTCTATTGGTGCCAATCTATTTTTAGACGAGTTGGAAAAACGAGGAGTTAAAGTACTTCCGGCTTCTGGACTGATTCGGGTCAAAAGATCTACCACCAAATCTTCTGGAAAGAAAAAATGATCCATTTTTTTGTCATTCTCGACCGTTCGACTACGCTCACGGTCAGGAACGGTCTGAGTGTAATTGAAGACTTGGTCGAGAATCTAATGTTTGAGATTCCCGCATGCGCGGGAATGACAAGGAGTGTGAAAAAATGATTTCAGCAACGGAACTTAGAGCGGGTATAGTCTTCGAAGACAGAGGGGAATGCTTTCTTGTTTTAAAGTATGAACACATCAAGATGGGCCGTGGAAGCGGCAATATCAAGGTCAGAGTCAAAAATCTTAACAATGGCTCAACGATTGAAAAATCTTATATAACGGGTGCTAGGGTTCAAGACGTTTCTCTTTTGAGGAAAAAGGTTCAATTTTTGTACCGCGATGGAGCTGGATTTCATTTTATGGATATGCAAAGTTATGAACAATTTACTTTAGATGACAAGCTTGTTTCTGAATCAGCGCCATTTTTGAAAGAAGGCTTGGAACTTTCGCTTATGGTAATTAGTGATAAGCCGCTTTATATTGAACTACCCAAAGTCCTTGAGTATCGGGTAACCCAAACAGCAGGAGGAGCAAAGGGTAATACTGTTGGAGCTGCTCAGAAAGAGGCGGTTTTGGAAAATGATCTGCGAGTTCGCGTTCCACTCTTTATTAATAACGGAGAGGTCATTCGAGTCGATACAAGAAGCGGAGACTATGTCGAAAGAGCTAAGTAGTTTGGTTACTGTCGAGTTGCGAGAATTGAACCCAGATCTTCTGTTGTAAGTGCCGCAATCACAATAACTCCTACAACTACCACCTGAGTTACAAAGCCCCACGGCAACTGCATCCTGTTTTGGAGTCTGTGTCCGAGCCATTCGACCCAAGAAAATGGGGGAATGTGGATGCCAAACTTAGATGATGGTGCCTCGACCCAGTCGGGGAGCTGAGCTGCAATTACCATAACGAATAGGTAGACAGGCTCTACCATTCTTCCAAAAATTAGAAAAACAAGAACGAAACCTAATAAAACATCAACAGTTGCCTCCATTCTTAGGCGCATGATGGTTTTTTTACGTCTGTTTGTGCCTGCGTCCCAATGCGGAACCAAGTCGGCAAGAAAATGTGAAATTATGGCAAGTGGAATGCCAACGTAGGGGTTAACGAACTTTACGGCTAGACTTGCTCCGATAAGAGCGTGCGCGGTTGCAGTCATACAAGCTGAAAATACTCTTTCTGTTTGTCATTCTAACATCTTTTGATTTTCTTACCAAGAGCTTGTTTCCAAGGAGCGCTGGGCTGATATATAATGCGAAGCGTGGTTCAAAATTTAATAGGAAGTCTTTCTTACTCTGTTTTTATTTACCCGCTCTTTGTGTTTGTTGCGATTTTGATGTTCCTTTTTTTGTTCTGGAGAGCGATAAAACATGAACTATTTGATGAGGTACTAATGCTCGATACAGCTGTGGTTGCGACTGTGGGTGCACTTCTAATGTCTAGAATATTTGAATTCATATTTCAGTACGAAAAATTTTCCTGGTCGTATTCAAAGCTAGTATTTTTTAACAAGTATGGTGGTGTCGATTTTTGGGGAGGGTTGATAGGGGCAGGACTTTTCGCTTATTTTTTCCTGCGAAGCAAAAAGATAAATTTTTGGTACGTAGCAGATCTTGCTGCTGCGCCGATTGCTTTTGCGCAGGCTATTGTGGCGCTTGGTAAATATATTGCGGTATTTGCCGATAGCCGCATAAATATTTATCTTTACTATTTTCTAGGCTATGTTTCTATATTTTTTGTGCTTAAGGTGCTAGCTCGCAAAAAGAGGCACTTTGGCTTTTTTATTTGTTTTTACGTGGTTTCCATTTCAGCTTTAAATATGATACTGTTTAATTTCAGGGAAGAAAAAACGTACATTTTAAAAGTTGTGCCGTACGATCTTGCCGCGCCTGCAGTTTTTTTAATTGGTGCCGTTTGTATTTGGTATTTACTTAGCAAAAGGAAGCTAGCTCGGGACTTGAAGGGCTTTTTTGGGCGGCTACTTCTGGGGATTTTAAAACTTTTTCGAACACTCACAAATATGGACGAGGCGGACAGGGTCTCGAAAGCGATTGTTCTTTCCCCTTATTTACTAGTTCTTAGGCTCGGGGCTTTTCTGAAATTGGTTGGTAAAGAAATTGTAAAGAGTTTTTCGGAATTTTTATATGTTCTAGGCGTTAAAAAGTTAAAATGATTGGAATTGGCAAAATAACAGGAAAAAGAGAGGCGCTTTTCAAAAAAGTGAGGGCGCAGAAGAAGGCAATTGTCGAGAAGCTCTCAAGGCTGAGGAGGGATGATCCTTTTTCGTCTGCTGACAGGTCGTTAATAGTTGAGCCAGCAACAGACGCTGCTATGCTTTTTGGCCACGAGCAGTCGGCAGTTCTCGAGAAAAGACTTCAGGGTGATTTAAAAGAAATCGAAAAAGCGCTCAAGAAGATTAAAAAAGGAACTTATGGAATTTGTGAGCGGTGTGGTAAGAAAATAAGTGAGGCCAGGCTTGAAGTTAAACCTTCGGCAATTTATTGTTTAAAGTGTGAGAAAGAACTTGAATCTAAGAAGTAAACAGAAGCTACTCTTCTCTTTTTTAATTCTCATTTGTGTAGTGATTTTGGATATAGCCTCGAAAACTTATATCGCCCCTTTGGTTTCCTCGACGTGCAACAGCGGATACGCTTTAGGTGTAGCCCCCAACACTTTTAACGCGATTGTGAGTTTAGTTGTGATTGTTGCCGCTCTTGGTTTTTTGGTCTGGGAAAAAAGGCTGCTGCCATTTGTTGGAGCGAGTTTTGTCATAGCGGGAGGTGCTGCCAATTTTTTTGACCGTGCGATGCACGGGTGTGTTTTGGATTTTATAAGTTTTTTTGGGATTACGAAGTTTAATTTGGCAGACAGCGCAATTACGCTCGGAATTCTGATTTTAGTGTACAATGTCGTGTTTGTGAAAGAAGGCTATGAGTGAAGATTATTTACGAGGACGAGCAAATATTAGTTGTTGATAAGCCGGCCGGCCTTGTAGTCAATAAGTCTGAGACGGTTAGTGAGGAAACGCTGCAAGATCAACTGTCGGATTATTTCAAGTTGGGAGAGGGATTGGGAATTGGGGATCGGGCAGGTATTGTTCACAGATTAGACAAGGAGACGTCTGGAATTCTTGTTGTAGCAAAAACCGAAAAAGCTTTCAGATTTTTACAAAAACAATTTAAGCTTCGAAAAGTACAGAAAGAGTATAAAGCGCTTGTTCACGGTCACGTGGGACAAAATGCCGGAGTGGTGGATGCGCAAATAGGAAGAATCGGGAGATTTGGTAAATTCGGAATTGTAAAAGAGGGCAGGGAGTCGCAGACAGAATACGTCGTTGGCGGTAAATATAATATAAAGGAAGCGATATTTGAAAAATTAACAGAAAGTGAAAATAAAAATAGAAAAAACTATTTAAAAAATCATGGCAGGGACTATTCACTGCTCTCGCTCTTTCCAAGGACAGGAAGGACGCACCAGATAAGGGTTCATATAAAAAGTCTTGGCCACCCCGTTGTTTCGGACACAATCTATGCACCATCTAAACTACTTAGATTCGATCTTTTATGGTGTCCACGCTTATTTTTACATGCAGCCTTGCTTTCTTTTGTTCATCCAAGCACTAAAAAAGGTGTAGATTTTAAATCTGATCTACCAGTAGACTTAAAAAAAACGCTTGAGAATTTAAAAACTGACAATTGAGGAGGAGGCCTCATCCTTGTATTAAGGTGAGACCTTAATACAAGGATATCAAGGATCTCACCTTTCGATATACAATGCCCCTTCAACAATTCAGGGCCATGGCATGCGGTCCTCGTCCTTCGGACGACTGCGGGCCTAGACTCAAGGAGAGACTTTGATCTGATTTTGCGCTTGCTGCTTCCGTGCCTAGCTGCTAAAATCATTGTAGAGGTGAGTTTTTAAATGAGTGACAGGTCCGGGTTTTTCAAAGGGGAGAAAAAGAAGAAAAGAAAAGATACGCTTGAGGATCAAGCTATTCACATGCCGAGGGTTTATATACCTCCAAGGGTAGAGATTATCGGTAAAAACAAAAAAGGGAAGTAACTTCAATAATTCTTGGGCAGCTTAGCTTCAGTCTTTCACGAGGCTAAGTTATGACGAGATATAAATCACGCAAGCCGCATTCTGGACAAAGCTGGCAAAAGAGAGAAATTCACAGAAAATGGCAAAACATTGTCGGACTGTTTATTACAGGGATACTTACTCTGGCACTTACCAATGGCATAGTAAAAAGTTTCTCTTTTGGTTCTGAATTGGGCAGATCGAATTGGGATGGCGATTCTTCGTTTGCTGCAGTTGTCAACACAACCCCTCATTCAATTCTCGTTTTCCAAAAAGAACCAAAAAGATTGGTCCTAATTCCAGTTCGCGAGGATCTTTTTATGGCTACTGGAAACCCTAAAAAACCGTTTTCCAAGATAGGTGATCTTTTAGAGGAGAACAATGGTGAGAAGAAAACTGTTGTTTCCTCGAGAATAAGCAGATCGTCAGTCGACAATTATTTTCTTTTAGAAAACAGGAAGAAAGCGGGCGAAGAGGTTCTTGAAGACTTTTCAAAAAGCTATGGTTCTTTTATTGCACCTTTTAAAATAATGTCGGGAACAGTTAGTAATATTCAGGATACAAATGTTACTCGAATTGACCAGTTAAGGCTATGGTGGCAACTGAAAGGTTTAAGTGCAAATAACCTGGAATTAGTGCAGTTTAGCAACATTTCGGAAGAGATAGTTACCGGTACTGGGAGCAAGATACTTGGGGTTGACGACGTTTCTTTGCATAGACTTTTTAGTACTTATTTGGAAAATCAGGCATTTTTTGAATCTGATAAAAAAATAGTTATTGAGGATGGGTCGGAAAGTGCTAGTGGGCAGTTGGCCGCAGATTTTGTAAATAGCGTAGGAGGTAGAGTCGAAAGTGTTTTACAAGCCTCTGTACCTGTTCTTCATACGATAATTATTGCTGATGATAAAAATTCATACGAAGCTGAATATTTGGCAAAGATATTTGATTGTGATATAACTTCACTGAAAAACGCGCCTCAAGGCGAGATTAAGGTTGTCGTAGGCGAGGATTTTGCCCAGAAGTATACACTTTGATGTTTGTTCTTATCGGTATCATAATTCTTATTATTTCCTTTGTAATAGCTTTGGGCACGTTAGTCATCGAGGAAAGAAATGCGCCGTCAGCTTCAGACGAGGATGATTTGGGCAAGGAGCAGGAGGCGCAGGATGAGCCCACAGCTGATAAGACCCAGCTAACGGATGAGCCTTCAGCGCAAGAGTCTGACAGTCATCGTGAGAAGCTCGAGAGAGCGGTTGCTGCCGCGGAGGAAGAAGAAAGAAAAGTTGCAGCGGGGGAAGCTCTGCCTAATGATGAGCCTGCGCCTTTGGAAGAAGACAGTCGAGATACCCAGAGAGTGCCTTTCCCTTGGGATACTGAAGCTCCAAGCGCAGGTGGAGTAGGTCCATCAGGAAGTCAAAATCAACCTCCATCATTGCCAGTTGACGAGGATGAACTTGATCAGCCGTTTGCACAAAAGCCTTCTGGCGATAGTCGTAAAAGAGATGGGGACCAGAGTACAACGGTAGATTTAAGCCAACTTGTGGATAAAAACAAATCCTAACGGGGTCTTAGTTCGTCTTCGAACATACTTCTTTTGGCCTGAAAAGTGGGCTGATTACCAAATTTTTCTGATCTTAACGTTTCTCTCACGAAGATGGTTAAACTTTTGGGTGATGCGCTTTTAATGTACGCTTCGTATTGATTACCGCCGCCTATAAAAAGAAGCAGGCGATGTGCAAGATCATCCGGAAAAGCCCCAAGATAAATATCGCCTAAGGTTGATATTGTGACCGAGTGATTTTTTGGGTGCATTGTAACTTGGTCGCCACAACTAAGTACGGCTAGAGTTGAAGGGGGTGCCAAATTAATTAAATTAACGATTTTTGTTTTACCGGGCTCGTCGAGAAAGATTCGTGACAAATTAATAATAGTTGCTGTTGCAGTTATGCTATTTCCGTTTGTAGCGGAATGGCCATTGCTTAACTTGGCTCTTTTTGTGACCTTTTCCAGGTTTTTGACGGCGATGATATTGTAAGGGTCGATCTCAAGAACCTTTTTATACATCTTTTCAGCCTTTTGGTATTCTCCTAGGCAGCAGTAGGCGCGCGCAAGACGGTTTAGCGCTTCCACGTCGTTTTCGGTGCCTGCAAGGATCTTCTTGTTGAGCTTGATGGCTTCTTGCCAGTTGGAGGAAAGGGCAGCGGTTATTGCAGCTTGGGCAAGTATCTGGCTACTTGCGCTTTCTTGTGAGCCGCTTGAGTCCACAGATTGCATGAAATCCACAATATGATAACGGTGGACTTTCCGTCAATGGGTGAAAAAAGTGGAACATTCCTGAGAAAAAAGAGGACTATATTTACTCAAGTATCTTTACGAATTGAAAATTTTGATTTGAGAATCTAAAATTAGAGACCATGAGCGGGCATAGTAAGTGGAGCACAATCAAACGGCAAAAGGGAGCAGCCGATGTTAAGCGTGGACTTACCTTTACGAAGATGGCTAACGCCATAATTATTGCAGTACGCGAAGGTGGCGGAGGTGATCCTACGAGTAATTTTAAATTGAGGCTGGCTATGGATCAGGCGAGAGCTGTTAACATGCCAAAGGATAACATCCAGAGGGCGATAGAGCGAGGTATTGGCAAGGGAGGCGGGGACAGTTTACAGTCTGTTGCTTACGAAGGTTATGGACCGGGTAAAGTAGCTTTGGTTGTGGAAGCTGCTACAGATAATAAGAATAGGACGACGGCAGAGGTTAAAAGCACGATAGACAGGGCGGGTGGAAGTTTTGTCGCACCCGGAACTGTTTCATGGATGTTTAAGGATGAAGGTGTAATTACAGTGTCGAAAAATGGGAAAACAATGGATGAATTTTTGGATATTGCGATAGAAGCTGGGGCAGAGGATGTCGCGGAAGCTGGGGATATGGTTGAGATTTACACACAACCTAATAATCTAGAAGCTGTTAAAAATGTGTTAGTGGAAAAAGGAATTAATGTTGAAAATGCAGAAATTTCTAAAAACGCAACAACTTCTCAGGAAATAACGGATGCTGAAACGGCAAAGAAAGTTTTGGCTTTGATGGAAAAACTTGAAGATCTTGACGATGTCCAAAAGGTTCATTCGAACTTTGATATAAAAGACGAACTACTAGTATGAGGGCAGAGAGACAAGGAAATTCCGAGAGAAGGGGTTTTGCGGGATATAGCTTATTCATGTTCCATTCACCTCTCGCAGAGAAGGTTTTGATTGTGGAGAGAAAATTTAGTGAGGAACATGGGCCGGTTTTAGGTACTTATCCGCTTAAAAATATTCCATTAAGGGTAAGAACTGACAACAGTGATACTGCGGCTGATTATGTTAATAGAAGGTACGCTATAAATTTGACTCGAGCTTTTTCCCGACACTTGACTGATGGGACACACGATGGTGTAAACAGGTCTCACTACAAAGTAGGCTCTGTTGTTATGCCGCTCGTTTTTTTGACGCAGACTCCTTTTTGGGACAAATTTTTAAAGTCGATTGAAGGAAGTGTGGATACAAATCTTCTGGATCGAGAAATTACGTCAATGTTAAACGAGGAGAGAGCTGTTTTGAAACGTGTTGTCGAAGGTGTCGGTTATCGTACGATGTGGCAAAGGCCCAATGACTAGGTAAGGTCAGTATCCTCTGGGGGCGCCGGTATCATCCTTGTTGGGAAGCTACCTTTTTCTCTAAGCATTTGGTCAATAGTTTCTTTCGCCTCTGCCGGTGAAATCCTTCTCAGTCTTACTCTGGCTCTTTGTTCAAGCACGTCGACACTTTCTACTAAGGAAGGCGGTCTAATGTTACAACCCATGGCAATTTGAGGATCCGGATGAAAATCACTCGCACCTTTTGGGACAATTCTTTTTTCTACCATATTTGCAATCTTAAGTAATGACTTATGTTCGTCGCTTGACGCAAGAATGACACGAACCTGACATTTCAAATTTTAGTTTGCCAACGGGGTTTCTTAGAAGTATCATACTCTTTGGTGAATAACGTTTACATCGAGGGCAAGTACCCTCTTTCTTTTAGGGAAGAAGACGCCAAGGAGCTCGGAGAACATTTAAGGCTGAGACATTCAGTCGAGTTAGTCGGTGCCAAAAGAGTTGGTATCGGGAATTTTTTGCGCTTCTTTCTTTATCGCGAGGGGGTCGTTGAGAAATATATTAACCACGGAGAGAGCCATTTGTTCGTTCCTGTGGACCTTAATGATCTCGTCGAAATAGACCTTTTTGCTTTTTGGGTGCTCTCTTTTAAGAGGCTTGCGGACGTTGCTGAAAATTCAAACATCAGCGCGGAAGTAAAAAAGAAAATTAGTGATCTTTTCCTCGATTCCATCCAGTCTAAAGATGCTTTTTTGACTATAGAAAGCCTGCGCCAAGCGCTTTTGGAGCTTATTAGAAGTGATATTTTACCTACTATATTTTTCCTTCACTTCGACAGACTCGAACCCGTTGTCAATCGCGACTTTTTCGCGAACTTAGTCGGGCTGCAGACGGCAAGTGCGAATAAACTTGCCTACGTTTTTACGAGTTTCAGGACGCTAGACGAAATTTCACCAAGCGTTTTTTCGCGTAAGCTTCTTTCTGTTTTTTCGCACCCTATATATATGGAGCCTGCTCAGGAAAAAGACACTAAGGTTATTTTTGAGACTTACGAGCAGAAATATAATGTTAAACCGAGCGCAGAAGTCGAGCAGGAGATACTTAAACTTAGCGGGGGACACGTCCAGTATCTGCAATTGTCTCTTATTATTCTTAATCAAAGGGTGAAAGGGCAGAGTATTGGCACAGATGAGCTTTTTGAGATTTTGGTTTCAGATGAACGAATTAGTTTGCAATCAGAAGAAATTTGGGAGAGTTTGACGGTAGCTGAAAAGAGTGTGCTCGAGAAAGCGTTTCGTGGAGTTGGTGTCAGCCGTGAGGAAAAGGAAGGGGCTGCTTACTTATGGAAGACAGGGATTCTTTCGGGTGATGGTAAGGAATCCAAGATATTCAGCGTGCTTTTTGAGGATTATTTAAAAAGACGATCGCGGGTTAGCGCGCCAGTTGAAAAAACGGACCTGACGAAAAAGGAAAAATTAATGTTTGAATTTCTCTTGGCAAATCGTGACGAAGTTTGTGAGCGAGATTCGATAATCGAACACGTTTGGCCGGAGGAAGCTCAGGAGTTGGGCGTTAGTGATTGGACAGTTGATAGACTTGTTGCAAGACTTCGAACGAAGCTCAAAAAGCAGAAAAGCGAATACGAGATTGTGACGGTTAAGACGAGAGGGTTCAAGCTAACTTAATTTATCAATGATAGAGACAGAGAGGGTGACTTCTGGAAATTGGCTTTCTACAGAGGTGAGGGCGGTTATTAATTCCTGTGATTATTTTTACGAGTCGGGATCCGAGAGAGCGAGAGAATTTAACTTTACGAGGAGGCTTAGAGGAGATCGATTTTTTCCGCGTTTTCATATGAGGGTATCAAATTTCGGTGGTTTTGCATTCGACTTTCATTTAGATGTAAGGGAGCGCGTTTCGATTCACGCGTGCGAGGAAAACCTGGAAGAGCTTGAGAGAATTAGCAAATGTTTAGAAACTTTGAAAGAAGGTGCAAATAATGATCAAGTAGACGCCGTTAAGAGGGGAGTTGTTCATCTTTTAATGTTTGGTGTTGCAGAGAGAGTTCCTCCCCAGGAATATTCCTTTCAAAGGCAAATTTTATGGGGTAAGGATAGGAGTACGAGAAGGAAAAGAAAATCTCACAAAAATGTGCCTCCTCCAAAAATAGATTTTGAGGATTATTAAAGATCCATCCTAAACTCAAAGCCCCATTTTTTGAAGCCTAGTTTTTCGTAGAATTTATGCGCGTCTTCGCGATCGAAGCCGGAAGTGAAGATCATTTTGTAGCAATTTTTGTCTTTTGCGATTTCGACGCACTTTTCAAAAAGGGAAGTTCCCAGGCCTTTACCTCTTTGTGCTTTGTCAACGACCAAACCTTCGAGATAGGCGATCCTTTTTCCCCTTATTGCGACATCTAAATAATAAATCGATGCAGTACCAACGACTTTATCGTCAACCCTTAAAACCAAAACGTCGCAAGAAGTGTCTTCTAACTGTTTTTCGAGAACCTCTTTAGAATTTGGGGCAGGAGTGTCTGTTCGGTAAATTTGTGTCTGGAGAGCGAGAATTGCGTCTATGTCTGAGCTTGTTGCGGTGTCTATCTGCATGTAATTATTTTAGTGGATTGTGGGTAATTTAGCCACTTTTGTGTTAAAATTTGACCTTAGGACACAGCTAGGGTGAAGCTTTACGAATTCGAGGGACATAGAATATTTTCAAAAGTGGGCATAAAAAGCCCCTTTTTTGTTGTGGTCGAGAGCGAAGAGGAAGCCAAAGAAGCCAGAAAACGCCTAAAATTCCCAATTGTTGCCAAAGTTCAAGTGCTTTCGGGCAAGCGAGGCAAGGCTGGGGGAGTTAAGATTTGTGCCAACGAAAAGCAGCTGGTGGCTTTTTGCGGGGAATATTTTGGCCGTGAGTTTTCCGGTGAAGCCGTAAAGTATATCGCGCTTTTTGAAAAAGTTGAAATCGCGAGTGAATTTTATATGTCGATTACTTACGACACTGTCACAAAAACACCATTTTTACTTTTTTCCACCCAAGGTGGAATGGATATCGAAGAAGTCCAAAAAGAGACTCCTGAATCTATTATTCGGGTCGAAATTGATCCGTTCAATGGACCCAAGACTAAAGATTTGGAGAAAAAAGGAGTGCCTGCTGATTTTGCGATGAGACTCTGGGATGCTTTTTCTAAATATGACGCGAGATTAGTTGAGGTTAATCCGCTTGCGCAAAATGCGGATGAGGAATTTGTCGCAGTAGACTCCAAAGTGATTTTAGACGATTCGGCGCTAATTCGTCATAAGGATTTAGAAGTTTTGCCAAAGGGGGCAGTGGGCGCTATTCCAACTCAGCGAGAGCTTGATGCTAAGAAGATCGATGAGGAAGATTACAGGGGTTCTGCCGGGTCAACATTCATAGAGTTTGACGGGGATATTGCAATTCTTGCTTCTGGAGGGGGAGCGAGCTTACTTGTTATGGATGCTGTTTTTGCAAGCGGTGGAGTGCCGGCAAACTATACTGAATATTCAGGCAACCCTCCAAGAGAAAAAGTCGAGAAGCTTACCAAAATAGCTTTATCTCGTGAAGGCCTTGCAGGGTGTTTAGTTGCTGGAGCTGTTGCGAATTTTACAGATATTTACGAAACGTTAAAAGGGCTTGCTGATGGACTTTTGCAAGTTAAGCCAAAACCAAACTACCCAATTGTCGTAAGAAGAGGCGGACCAAGACAAAAAGAAGCGTACGAAATGCTTGAGAAATTTGCGAAAAAAGAGGGTTTTGATATTCATCTTTTTGGCCCGGAGACTCCGATTTCTGTCGCAGGGAAGAAGATGGTTGAGCTTTCAAGAGGGTTCAAAGCAGGGAAGGCAAAATGAGCATTCTTGTTAACAAAGAAACTAAAGTTTTGATACAGGGAATTACTGGTAAATCTGGATTGCAGGCAACAGGTGAGATTTTAAATTACGGGACAAAAGTAGTTGCTGGGGTTACGCCGGGGAAAGGCGGGCAAGAAGTCGAAGGTGTTCCCGTTTTTAACACAATCCGTGAAGCGCTAGATAGTGTCGGACCAGTCGATGTTTCGATGGTGTATGTTCCGCCGCTTCTTGCTTATGATGCTGCAATGGAGGCGATAGAAGCGGGAATACCCTTAATTCAAATTTTTGTTGAAAAGATTCCAATTTACGACGTTTCCCGAATTTTATTTGCCGCCAATAAAAAGGGAGTGAGGGTTCTGGGTCCTGCATCTGTTGGAGCAATTTCTCCCGGTGAAGGCAAAATCGGCTCTATTGGAGGTCCAAACCCAGACGCGGTTTTCAGCAAAGGCCAGGTTGGCGTCATTTCAAAATCTGGAGGAATGTGTAGCGAACTTGGACGGCTTATCTCAAATGGAGGATTTGGCCAATCGACAGTTGTGGGTGTAGGTGGCGATTTACTTGCAGGAATAACCTTTTCGGACCTTTTGATGATGTTTCAGGAAGATCCTGATACTAAGCTTGTTGTCGCGTTCGGAGAAGTGGGGGGAAGCAGCGAAATAGAGGCAGCTAAATTGATTCGAGAAGGAAGTTTCAGAAAACCATTTATTGTATTTTTAGCTGGTAAATTTGCTGAAAGTTTACCCAAAGATACTAGCTTAGGACATGCTGGTGCCATTGTCGGCTTAGAAGCAACGATGGAAGATAAAATTAAAGCGCTAAGATCCGCTGGTGCAATTGTTGCTGAAAATTTCGAAGATATACCTGCCCTCATCCGGAAGACAATTCGCTAGTTTCTGCATTCTGCTTTCGGGTATACTTGTAATATATGGCTAAATACAGAACTGCAATTACGACTCATGTTGAAGGAAAGCCGCACGTGCACGGCTATGATCTTACGGGTCTTGCCGGGAATAAATCATTCACTGCTGCAATTTATTTAGTTCTGAAGGGGGAACTACCAGACAAAAACTCTGAGGCAATGCTCAATGCGATTTTGACGATTGCCATTGACCATGGGGTGGAGCCTGCGTCTGTTGTTGCTGCAAGAAACATATATTCTGGCGGTAGCCCAGTTCAGGCGGCAGTAGCTGGTGGGGTATTGGCGTTTGGGGAATACCACGGGGGAGCAATTGAACGCGCAATGGAAATATTTAAACAATATCAGCCAGAAGGTGTGGATAAGCTTCTTGATGATTTTAAAAAGAGTGGGGACAGGGTCAGCGGATTTGGTCACAGACTTTATAGTGTAGATCCTAGAAGCGAAAGGTTAATTGCGCTTGCGAAGGAATATGGGTTTTACGGGAAGTATGTAAAATTTGCAGTTGAAGTTGAAGAAAGGTTATCCGAAGGCGGTAAAAAACTGCCGCTCAACATTGATGGGATAACAGCGGCTCTTCTTTTAGAGATGGATTTTAATCCAAAAGTAGGGAAGGGTGTTTTTATAATCGCGAGGGTCCCCGGACTAGTTGCTCATGTTGCCGAAGAAGCACTGCGCGAAAAACCGGTGAGAAGGCTTGATGAAAATGACGTGGAGTACGATGGGCCAAGGCCCAGAAAGTAATCCAAAATGCTGATTTTTGGGATTGATCCAGGAACTGCGACAACAGGCTATGGGGTAATCGAAACTAACGGTTACGCCAAAAATGGGAAGCTAAAGCTGGTAGAGTACAACTGCATCGTTACCCCCAAAGAACAAGATATGCCCCTGAGACTATATAGTATCCAAAAAGAGCTTGATGGACTATTCAAGCGTTTTAAACCTGATTGTGTAGCAATAGAGCAATTATTCTTCGGCGTTAATTCTAGAACGGCGATGACTGTAGGACAGGCTAGGGGAGTTGTGCTCTCGACCGCTGCATCCTATAGGCTACCTATATTTGAATATCAAGGATTGCATGTAAAGTTTACCTTAACGGGGAGTGGAAAATCTGACAAGAAAGAAATTCAGCGAAATGTAGTTGCAAGACTTGGGGGACGAGAACTTACAAAACCGATGAAAGGGTACATAGACGATGCGGCGGATGCGCTTGCGGTTGCGATTTGTCATGTGCTAAAGACGATGGAAACAGAAGTTGCGGCTGTAGTACCAGCGCCGACTTCATTCATAATCCCTCGCAGAAAATCGAAGACTCTTAGCCCACGGACGAGTGCGAAAGAGGGATTACATACTTCCGAGATTCGAGGAGTCAAAGATGATGATTTTTCTGCTCGCTCTTCTAAACTCGAAAATACAATACCGAGGGCTGAAAGCCCTCGGAAGTTTATAAAATCTAAAAAGAAAAAGGTGTAAGGGCCCTCCTACGTTCTGCGTTGCAGAACTTCGGAAGGGTAAAAAGTGGCATTGAATTTAAAACGAATAACTGCGTACGAAATTACGAAAAGGCAAAAGTTCATACTGATGTCTTTTTTCTTAACGGTTATTCTGGTCGCGACGCAGACGGTTCCTGAATCATTAAGATTCGAAACAATAGGTGTACTGACATTCTTTACAATTTTTCTTTCTGTGTTTTCACTTTGGGGAGAGCTCTCGGGGGTGAAGTACTTTTTGCTCCTTCTTTTACCGGCGTATTTTGTTGCAGGTGCTTCGCTTTTTTACTTTTTGCTGCCAGTTAGGTGGTTAACGAGATTGCCGTTTGCTTTTTTGTTTGGAATTTCTGTTTATCTTTTGATGCTAACTTCTAATATCTACAATGTTGCCGCGATTCGAACGATTGCGCTTTTGCGTGCAGCCCACGCGGTAGGACTATTGTTTTCGATAATTTCTACGTTTTTTCTTTCTAACGTGCTTTATTCGCTGCATTTGCCGTTTTTTCTTGTAGCACTCGTGACTGCGGTTATTGTGATGCCGCTTTATTTAGCGGCACTATGGTCGTATGAACTCGTCGATTTTATCTCACGTAAGGTTTTTATATACGCGATTGTGTTTACGCTGGTGAGCGTAGAGGTGGCGACGGTGCTTTCTTTCTGGCCAATTGCGCCAATTAACGGGGCGCTAGCTCTTTCGACAATCATGTACGTTTTGATGGGGCTGTCGCAGCTGCATTTCAGCGACAAGTTGAAGCAGAGGGCAGTCATCGAGTATTTAGCTGTTTCTTTCGCCGTATTTGTGACCGTAGTTGTTTCTACAAGGTGGGGCGGATAAACGCGCTTTGCGCAATTTCTAATTTTGCGGAGCAAAACTTCTCTTTTTAATTTCTAATTTCTAAACCCAATAACTCGCGGGCTTCTAAGACCTATAGTTATTCAAGGGGAAGAGCGTATTTAGAGTGTAGTTGAGAATATCTTAAAAATTTTCTAGCCACAGTCTAGCTTCAAAAAATGGAACGGACTGCTTGAGGTAGAGGAGTGGGAGTAGAGGAATGGGTGATATAGTGTGATACATTTATAGTATTCGTGAAAAAGGGAGGTGTAAAGCCGTGAAAAATGTCCGGATTAAAGGGCGAAATTTGGGCCAGCTGACAAGGATTATTTTGAGAGGCAGCGCTTCAAGACAGGGAGCCCCACCTCACAATACACACGCACTTAAGCGAAAATTTCAGCAGGCCTATAAAAAGACTGCTAACGGTGGGACCTTGTTCGCTGGTCTCTATCGGGGAAGGGCCAAAAATAGTCATGGATATCTATGAGAAAAGAGTTATGTCTCTGGTTGTCTGTCTGTGTACGCTTATTCCCTCGTTCGAGCGTTGATCTGAATATCCTATTGCGTCGCACAATAATACTTTTACGACGCGGGTCGAGGGTATGAGGGAAGGAGGGGTAAATAAGAAGAATTAAGAATTATGATTTATGAATTATGAATTTGGTCCAAATTCAGCTCTTATTTTCTTGACTTTCTGCAGGTTTCGTTTGTTTAGTTTTGATGTATTTGTCCCCTGTTTGTTGCTTTTTGCAGTCGTTGGATATTTTTTGTAGTAAATCGCTCGCCTTCTCCCAAAATGGTCGCGTTAAAATAAAAGTAAATGACTAACTAACTGTCTTTTTAAGAAAAAGCCGTTTAAGGCGCTCTGATGGGCTAATCGAGGCTAAAAAGAGACCAAAAAGCTCTATGTTTATTAGTTGGTTTCGGGAGATATTGTCGCAAATGGCTTGCCTTGTCTTAAAGACGTAAAACACCGGATTTTTTTAATTTTTATATCCGGAAACATTAAATGAAAATTTTCTTCAGCAGCGATTGCGGAAGCTTCAAGCGTCACGAACGGGCCATTGATCGGGACGACTGGTGCGAACTCTTCAAGGGAAGGTTCTATTGCCTCATCACCAATCGCGGAGATACAATAAGCTAGCATAAAGCTACTGGCTGACCTTCCTGGTTTATAAGATACAATCACGTGTCCTCTACGGGACTGTGTTACAACGACGTCCAGATTTCCGGTTCTTCTTATTCTCTCAACGGACTTTGTTTCTATTCCTAACGCTGGATCGAATATTCTTTCTTGATAGCCCATTCTAATAGAATTATAGCAGAAATGTAAGAAAAAGACTATGGGGTTGAATAGAACTAGGAAATGAGGGTACCGATGGGTTCGCCGTTAACGGCTTTTTCGATGTTGCCTTCTTTTAGAAGGTCAAAAACCAAAATTGGGATGTTGTGGTCCATACACATTGAAAGCGCGCTGTTATCCATGACTTCTATCTCTTTGTTGGTTATTGCTTCGTCGAAGCTGACTTTTTCAAGTTTTGTTGCGTCACCATTTTTCTTTGGGTCTTTATTGTAAACGCCGTCAACCTTGGTTCCCTTGAGGATAATGTCGCATTCTGTTTCTAACGCTCTTAGCGCCGCTGCTGTGTCCGTTGTAAAAAAAGGATTTCCGCTTCCCCCAGCAAAAATGACAACTCTCCCCTTTTCCAAATGTCTTAGTGCCTTTCTTCTTATATATGGCTCACAAACGTCGTTGATTTCGATCGCGCTTTGAACTCGTGCCTGTTGGCCTTCTTTTTCCAAGGCTGCTTGAAGCGCGAGTGAATTCATGATTGTTGCCAGCATTCCGATATAATCCCCAACTGTCCGCTCTAGTCCGTGCTCTTCTGCTGCTGTCCCACGAAATATGTTGCCTCCGCCGACCACAATTTCTACTTGCGTACCTGTCTTTTGGGCTTTAATTATTTCTTTAGCGAGCCAAATAGTGAATTCGGGGTCGATTCCGTACTCCCTTTTTCCAAGAAAAGTTTCACCGGAAAGTTTTAGAAGAACTCTTTTGTATTTTGGCACCTTCCTATTATTGTACCGCTTTACCCAGCCTTATGTCGAAATTCTTCGTCTCTGTCGCAGAATTTTAGCACTAGCTTCAGGTGCTATTTGCTTTTACGCTCATCCGCGTCGTAGAATCCTTCGACTTCGCTCAGGACAAGTTGGGACACGTCGCAAATTGTTTGACAATCACTTCCCTACTTTCTAAACTTATACTAGATACCAAATACTCAATACTAAAATATGTTTAACCTTTCTGCCCTGGTCGAGGAATTTCTGGAATATCTAGAAATTGAACGAAATCTTTCACCTCTTACAATTCGTGATTACCGCCATTATTTGAACTTTTTCGTCGACTGGTCCACGGCTAACTCCCCTATTGTTGAGCCGAGCGATATATCTTTGGACCTTGTGCGTAAATATCGTGTATATTTGGCCCATTTTAATAGTCCAAACGGTAATCTTCCGCTCAAAAAAGTGACTCAGAACTACTATGTAATTGCGCTGAGATCGTTCTTGAGATATCTGGCTAAAAAAGATCTTAATGTCGTCACCCCCGATAAGATCGAATTGCCGAAAACGGAGAGTCGATCTCTGAAGTTTTTGGACCGTGAGCAGCTGGAACGCCTGCTTTCTCAGCCCGATGTTTCTAAAGAACTCGGTTTGAGGGATAAAGCTTTAATGGAAATGTTGTTTTCTACGGGACTTCGGGTATCAGAGCTTTGCAAGCTTGACCGCGATCATATTAATTTGGAAAGAAGAGAGTTTGGTGTTATAGGTAAAGGACAACGCGCGAGAGTTGTGTTTATTTCCGAAAGAGCCGCTGTTTGGCTCGAGAGATATTTTTCCAAACGTACCGATAGTTTTAAGCCTTTATTTATTAGATATTCCGGTGCGAAAGATCCGGTTGATGAGCCAACTTCCGGAGAAAAAATGAGGCTCACTCCCCGATCTGTTCAGCGAATGATAGACAAATATGTTAAGAAAGCTCGTTTGCCGGTTAAAGCCACGCCGCATGTTTTGAGGCATTCGTTTGCTACCGATCTTTTGATGAATGGCGCGGACCTAAGGAGTGTGCAGGAGCTTTTGGGTCACAAAAATGTGGCAACAACTCAGATCTACACTCACGTTACAAACGCCCAGCTTAAAAACGTCCACAAAGCATTTCATAGTGGAAACAAATAGTTCTTTTCTAAATCTCTATTCCCTGCAAGATTTTATCTTTTAAGACTAAGGCGTTGGTAGATGGAAATTCGATTGCTCCATCTCTAATAATCATCCCCACTTCTTCGAGTGTTAAATCTAAAATGGCATGATAATCAGGATCAATGTCCTGATTAGTCGTAAGTAGTGTGAATCTCTTGAACATTCCAAGTGCGTTTTCGACGGGGTTTGCGTCATCCGGAGACTGATCGAGAATCTCGGGGTTTGTCTGTAAAAAGTCTACGAAGTCTTCTGTCGCGAACAATATTCTTTCGAAATCTTGTTTTGATAATTCACCTACCTGGCGCGTTATACTCTCCGTCATATTAATTTCGGTGTACCACATACGACTGCCAAGGTAAAGGCTTAAGGTCACTCAGTTTCTTCTCGTAAATTGCTTTTACAAAAAGTTCTGCTGTTTGAATGTTGGTTAAAAGCGGAATCCCAAAGTCGATCGTCGCGCGTCTTATCAGGTAGTCATCGTCGAATTCTTTTTTAAAGTAAGGATCAATGATGTTTATTACGAGATCGATTTTTTTGGTGTGAAGAAAATCAAGGACATTTGGTTTTTTGCGCTCGTAAATTTTGTGAAGTTTGATATTTTTTAGCCCGTGTTTTTTAAGAAATGCAGAAGTTCCAACTGTTGCGTAGATTTTGAGCCCAAGGCCGTAAAGCTTTATTGCAGATTCCAGGAATTTGGCTTTGTTTTCGTCCCCTGCCAAGGAAATGAAGACTGAATTTTGAGGATATTTAATACCGGTCGCAAGAATTGACTTTAAAAAGGCTTCCGAAACGTCTTCGCCGAAGGATGCTACCTCTCCTGTCGACGACATTTCTACACGCAAAATGGGGTCGGCTCCTTTTACCCTAGAAAACGAAAACTGAGGAGCTTTGACTCCGACATAAGAAATGTTGTTGCTGTCGTAAACTTTTGGTTCCTTGAGCTTTAGTATCGCGTCTGTTGCGACTTTGACGAAATTAACGCCTATTACTTTCGAGACGAAAGGAAGACTTCGGGATGCGCGCAAATTACATTCTATAACCATAACTTTATTGTCTTGAGCTAGAAATTGGATGTTAAAGGGTCCCGTGATTTTTAATTCTTTTGCAATTTTATTTGTAATCTTTAAAATTTGTTTTTCTGTTTCAAGGTAAATCTTTTGCGCAGGAAGAACCATAGTTGAATCCCCGGAGTGGACACCCGCATTTTCTACGTGTTCTGAAATTGCGTAGACTAGTAAATTTCCGGAATCAGCAACGGCGTCTATTTCTATTTCTTTAGCGTTTTGAACGAACTTGGAAATCACCACCGGATGCAGAGGAGAGATATCGGAAGCTTCTTTTAGGTAATCGAGAAGATCTTTTGAGTTAAAGGCTAAGTTCATGGCTGCTCCGGAGAGAACGTACGAGGGACGAATTAAAACCGGAAAACCAATGTTTTCTGAAAAAGAGACAGCGTCTTTAACGCTTTTTAGCATTGCCCAATCGGGTTGGTCGATCTCTAGATTGTCACAAAGACTCGAGAACTTATTGCGGTCCTCTGCCCTATCGATTGATTCGGGTTTTGTTCCGAGAATATTTACGCCACTTTTTGCTAGTTTCATAACGAGATTATTGGGTGTTTGCCCGCCCATAGAAACAATGACACCTTTAGCTTTTTCCTTTTCGTAAATTTCCAAAACGGTTTCAGTAGAAAGTTCGTCAAAGTAGAGTTTGTCTGCCATGTCGAAATCTGTAGAGACTGTTTCGGGATTGCAGTTTACGATGATCGTCGACATGCCGCCCTCTCTTGCGGTTTGGGCGCAGTTGACGCTGCACCAGTCAAATTCTACAGATGAGCCGATTCTATATGGACCAGAACCCAACACGATAACTTTATTTTTGGCTTTTAGATTCTTGTTGTCTTGCATGAAAACATCATCACTCTCGCCGTTGTAGGTTAGGTAGAGGTAGTTGGTTTCCGCGGGATATTCTGCTGCAAGTGTGTCTATTTGTTTAGCGCTAGGATGGATATCAAGATTTTGTCTTCTTTCTCGAATGGTCTCTTCTGTGGAATTTGTAAGAGTTGCGAGACGTTTGTCAGAGAATCCAAATTTCTTTGCTTCAAGCAAATCTTCTTTGCTTTTGGCTTTCGTTTTTTTAATTCGTTCTTCTAAGTCGACGATACGTTTGATTTTTTCTAAAAAGAATTTATCGATGCCAGTTTTTTTGGCAACTGTGGATGTTGACACTCCCTCTTTAAGTGCTTGAGCAATTGCAAAGATGCGAGACGGAGTTGGTTGGGCGTATTCGATTGTTGGCGCCCTTTCGTCGAGCACGCCATCAAAACCAAGGTCTAACATTCTGACTGCTTTTTGCAGAGCTTCTTCCAGCTTTCTGCCTACTGCCATTACTTCCCCGACTGATTGCATGTACGGACCGATTTGATACTCGCTGCGTGAGAATTTATTAAGATCCCATCTGGGCATTTTGACGACAATGTAGTCGAGTGCTGGCTCAAAGCAAGCAATTGTTTTTTTGGTGACAGAATTTTTAATTTCGGTTAAGCCATAACCGAGTCCAATCTTTGCGGCAACGTAAGCAAGAGGATAACCTGTTGCTTTCGATGCTAAAGCAGAGCTTCTTGAAAGACGCGCGTTGACCTCGATTATGCGATAATCGAGGGAATTTCGAAATTCTAAATCCGAAGCACGAAACAAATTAGAATTTTCTAAATTCAAATGTTCTAAACGTTTTGAATTTTGAGAATTTGTATTTTGATATTGTTTCGAATTTCGATATTCGTATTTCGGATTTGTTTGCTTTGGATTAGGATTTAGCGCAAACTGAATGTTGCACTCCCCCACTATTCCCAGATGTCTGATTACTTTGATCGCAATTTCGCGAAGTTTATGATATTCAAAATTATTGAGTGTTTGGGATGGTGCAACGACAATTGATTCTCCTGTATGGATTCCCATTGGGTCGATATTTTCCATATTGCAAACGGTGATACAGTTGTCGTATTTGTCTCGGACTACTTCGTATTCGATTTCCTTCCAGCCGTTTAAGTATTCTTCGATTAAAACTTGAGGAGACTTGGAAAGGGCTCTTGTTACTGCTTCTGTCAATTCTTTTTCGCTGTAGCAAACTTGCGAATCTTGACCGCCGAGAGAAAACCCACTCCTGGCGATAATCGGATATCCTATTTTTTGGGCTGCCGCTTTGGCTGCTTTTGGTGATCTGATTGCCGTGCTCTTGGGAATTAGGAGGTCGATGCTCTCAAGGGTTTTGGCAAACAGGTGTCTGTCTTCTGTTATTTGTATTGCTGAAACCGGAGTTCCCAGAACAGTCACATTATGGTTTTTAAGAAAATTTGATTTGCTCAGCGCAAGACCACAATTTAGGGCAGTTTGTCCTCCGAAAGATAGAAGGATTCCGTCAGGTTTTTCGGCTCTTATTATCTCTTGGACAAAATGTGGCTCGACGGGCAAAAAGTAAACTTGGTCCGCAAAATCCTTCGATGTTTGGATGGTTGCTATGTTTGGATTGA
>JANLHP010000014.1 GCA_024654445.1 Candidatus Curtissbacteria bacterium
GGATCTCACCTTGAATACAAGCGTTCCAAGCTCTGTGATTTAGAGGGATTCCAGGGAAGGGGGCTTTCTATACCTGTGGAGTCGTCTATAGAGAACAAAGCCGAGTACGATAACGCCGAGTGTGGTTGTAGCGCTTATTAAAAAGCCCCTGGAGAGAAAGACGTAATAGATAGGCACGACTTGCACTTCCTTGGTGACCGTGTTTCCGGCAAACATAACGCTTATTTGCCTAGTATCTCTTGTCAGAAATCCTCTTGCTATAAGATCGTAAGTTGCGTCTGATTTAGCAAATGGTGGAAGTATATATATTTTAGAGTTATAGCTTGCACTTTTGGTTAAATTTGTCTCTAGTCTTACCTCTTCTCCCATTACAGATACTTGGCCAGTATTAACAATCTGTGCAATCGCTCTTACTGGAACGCCTGCGATTACTTTGTCGGGCATCATAAGCCTAACTTCGGAGCTTTGAGATGGTTGTGGCAGTTCTTCGGCAAAATTTACAAACACACTCTTTTTGCCAGTGTCTGATGGTTTCTTGTGTGAACCGGCGGGATACGGCGATGTTGAGGACGCTCCTCTTTGGACGAAGGTAATATGGTTAAAATCAAGCTTATTGAAGTAATCGAGTCCTCCGGATGTTGAGCCCCACGTAGGATCTACTTGAACCCAACCCTTGGTATCGTCCCAGTATTCTGGCCATGCGTGGAGTATGTCTCCGTCTGTAAGGGCGAGTGAAATTGGCCTTAGGCGCTCGTTTTGAGTGTGGGCAAACCCTTCCACTTCTCTTGCTGGGATACCGGCGCTTCTTGCTATTGCGATGAATAGATCGGTAAATTCCATGCAGATTGCGTTTTGAGGATCAGTAACTGCCAGGGCTGCCCCCATCCTTTGTATGGGCTGATGGGCAAGTCTATTGTTGCTATAACTTAAATAAGTTGAGACGAATTTATAAATTTCTTCGGGTGTTTTTAGCTCTTTGGCTTTGTCTATCACAAAGGCGTTGTCTGTTTCCCAGTACTTTTGAGTTTGGGTGTATATAATTTTTTCTTCTGGGGTGAGCTGCCTGTAGATATTTCTAAAGGGTTTACTAAAAACTTCGACTGCGCCTGTTGCTGCTACATTTAATTCTTGCTTGGGTGTTAGCCTGTATCTTGCCAAGAAATTACCGTCGTCGTCTACGACTACTGTCATTGGCTTGGGGTCGATATTTTCAAGCACGATGCGTTGGTAATTATTGTCTGGCGGCAAAGCAATTTCTTGAATTTGCGTTGTTAGGTTGTTGTTCTTAAGGTAGTAATTCAGCGTGAACGAAAAGATCTGCTTTTCCCCAAATGACATCGCGATACCAGATTTGGTCAGCTGATCTTTGTTGAATTTGAATTCTATGCCCCCTCTGCTTGTAGTTGTCTCTTTCGGGTCGGGAGCGGAAAAAGCTATGTCGCCAAACGATGCTGGAACGGTAACAGTCGCGTCGTAGGTACCGATGTCTTGAGAATCCGCGACCTTTGGAATCGAAATTTCCCAGATTTGGCCGGATTTACTGGCTAGCTCGTTCGATGTATAAGTAAGGTTCCAGGCGAGGGTTTTATCCATTCCTATTACTCGCTGGTTAAATTTAACTGCAATTGCAGTAACGTTGTTTTCAAATTTTACTTCGGTTTCCATTGGTCCGGTGGAGTCGCTGGCTTTAACGTTCTCGACTTTGGTTGAGCCGATTTTGAGTTCAAACCTGTCCGCGTAAACATTGACTGTTTTGTTTTTGAGAGTAATTTCCTGAGCGACGTTAGTTTTGCCGGTTTGGTCGACCGCGTACGAAACTTTATAGTCCGTTTGAAATTCACCCTCGGCGTGAACGTTGGTTGGAAGTGCAGGCAGAGTGAAAATTAGAGTGAGAAAAGATACGACAAGGAGGGCAAGTTTTCGCATAGAAACAGTATCTAGTATTTTCTATTTGGTATCAAGTCGCTGGTCCTGAGCGAGGAGTGTTAGCGACGAGTCGAATGAGTGGCGGGTTTTGGTCTTCCGGTGTATCAAGGTGGCACCTTGATTGCTCTGATACAAAGTTAAGGTGAGATCCTTGAGCCCTCGAAAGGTCTCCTTCCTTAAACTTATTACTATAGTTCTTTTGCGAGAAATTGATCTTTCGACAAGCTCAAGACTGGTTTTATAATAGTTCCTTTGCCAAAAACTGGCCAGTGTATGAATTTTTAACTTTGGCTATTTCTTGAGGGGTTCCAGTTGCTACTATTTGTCCCCCGCCGGCCCCACCTTCGGGTCCCAGGTCGATAATCCAATCCGTGTTTTTAATAACGTCTAGGTTGTGTTCGATGATGATTACCGTATTTCCCTGAGCGACAAGTCTTTTTAGGATAAGGAGTAATCTCTCAATGTCTGCGAAGTGAAGACCGGTTGTAGGCTCGTCCAAGATATATAGGGTTTTACCAGTTGATCGTTTGCTGAGTTCTGTTGCGAGTTTGACTCGCTGAGCTTCACCGCCGGATAAGGTAGGTGCAGGTTGGCCCAAACGAATATACCCCAGACCGACGTCGTAGATCGTTTGCATTTTAGATGTAATAGTTGGGATGTTCTCGAAAAATTTTAACGTTTCTTCAACCGTCATGTCTAGAACTTCCGAAATGTTTTTATTTTTGTAATGAATTTCGAGCGCTTCGTCGTTGTACCTTTTACCGCCGCAAACCTCACAGTCCACGTAGACATCCGGCAAAAACTGCATTTCGATTTTAACCTGACCTTCTCCTTCGCACGCTTCACATCTTCCACCCTTGACGTTGAAGGAGAATCTACCGGGTTTGTAGCCCCGGATTCTGGCGTCTGTGGTTTTGGCGAAAAGATCTCTTATATAAGTGAAGGCGCCAGTGTAGGTTGCGGGGTTGCTTCTTGGAGTTCTTCCGATTGGCGACTGGTCAATTAAAATTACCTTGTCGAGCTCGTCGTGCCCCATTAGTCCTTCGTGCTCCCCTGCTTTTTGACGGGATCTGTAGATTTCACCTGCCAAGGCTTTATACAAAATGTCGTGAATAAGCGTGGATTTTCCGGAACCGGAAACGCCGGTTACACAAACAAATTTTCCAAGCGGAAACTCTACGTCTATGTTTTTGAGATTGTGTTCTTTGGCACCAATTAAGGTCAGTTTTTTAGTATTGCCGTTTGTTACTCGAGCTTTTTGAAATGGCCGAGTATTACTTAAGATCTCGTGCCTTACTTCTTCTGGGGAAACATAAACTTCGACTTTCTTTTTCCCGGAAAGATATTTTCCGGTTAAAGATTTTGGGTCCTTCATTATGTGGCTGGGAGTCCCTTGAGAAACGACGTGTCCGCCGTGTCCGCCCGCCGCCGGACCAAAATCGAGAATTTCGTCGGATTCGAGCATCATGTCACGGTCGTGTTCTACAACCACAACGGTGTTTTGAAGGTCTCTTAAGCGTTTTAAGGTGGTAATTAGTCGGTTGTTGTCCCTTTGATGCAAGCCGATCGAAGGTTCATCTAAAACGTAAAGTACACCCGAGAGTCCTGAACCTATTTGGCTTGCCAGGCGGATTCTTTGGGCTTCTCCGCCTGCTAGCGTATTGGCGGTTCTGCTGATTGTTAGGTATTCAAGTCCGACGTCTAAAAGGAATTGGGTTCTTAAAACGAGCTCTTTTAATATGGATTTGGCAATTGTCTTTTCGCGGTCGTTAAGCAATGTTGCAGAAGCATCCGAGACTTTCTTTAGCCAGAAGGAAAGATCAACGATAGCTTGATCTGCTATCTCGGCTATCGACTTTTCGTCAATAGTGATTGAAAGCGCTTCGGGTTTAAGCCTGGTTCCCTTACACACATCGCACGTGTCTATCCTCATGAACTTTTCGATTTCCTTTCTTACATAATCGGATTCTGTTTGAGAGTAGCGTCTTTCAAGATTTGTAATGACGCCTTCGAAAGACGTGTTCCAGGAGACGAGCTTGCCTAGTCTGTTCAAGCCTTTAACCTTGAAGTTTTTGTTTTGGTTACCGTAAAGGACGAGGTCGAGTTTTTCTTTAGGAAGTTCACCTGTTGGCTTGTCGAGTGATACTCCATTTTCGCGGCACGCTTGTTCTAATACTCTCCACGACCATGAGTCTGTTTGGACTATTCTTGCCCACGGAAGGATTGCGCCTTCGGCGATTGAAAGATTGGGGTTTAGAATGAGAGCTGGGTCGACTTTTCTGATTGTCCCAAGACCGTTACAGGCAGGACAAGCACCATGGGGAGAATTGAACGAGAACGAACGAGGTTCGATTTCTGGCAAAGAGATATTATCTTGAGGACACGCAAATTTTTCAGAAAACAGGTGATCTTTCATTTGTTGTGGGTATTGGGGGATGTCGAAAGACTTATCTAGAATTTCGGAAACAATGACTGTTCCTTCTCCGAGCGCTAGAGCTTGCTCGACGGATTGGGAAAGTCTACTTTTTTCAGCAGGAATCGTAAGTCTGTCGATTACGACTTCGATTGAATGTTTGTTCGTTTTGATGAGCACAAAATCTTCGTCTATGTCTTTAATTTGTCCGTCGACCCTGACTTGTCTGTATCCCCTTTTGGCTACGTCTTTAAAAAGGTCTTTGAACTCCCCTTTCCTGTCTTTGACAATTGGAGCCAGTATAAGAACACGAGTCGCAGGACCTTTGTCTTTTACTTCCAGCTTTTGGATTTCGTCAGTTATTTGTTGAGGAGACTGATGAGAAATTTCGCGACCACAGATTGGACAATGTGGATGACCAATTCGAGCGAATAAAAGCCTGAGGTAATCGTATATTTCTGTTACGGTGCCGACAGTTGAGCGAGGATTGTGAGAAGTCGATTTTTGGTCGATAGAGATTGCAGGCGAAAGGCCTTCAATGGAGTCGACGTCCGGTTTATCCATAACGCCAAGGAATTGTCGGGCATAGGAAGACAATGATTCGACATATCGACGCTGACCCTCGGCGTAAATTGTGTCGAAGGCGAGAGACGATTTACCCGAACCCGAAATGCCAGTAAAGACGATTAATTTATTTTTAGGGAGCTCGACATTAATATTCTTAAGATTATGTTCTCTTGCTCCTTTGATGATGATTTTATCCATGATAAATTCTCCTCTTGCTGTCATTCTGGAGGGAATGAAATGACCGATAGAATCTAGATCCTATCGCTTCGCTCCAGGATGACAGCGAATTTAGGAACTTAAAATTGTATCACCGAATGCAATAGTGGGGCAAGGGTTATGAGAGCGCTAAGCGTCAGGCTCTGGAGTCTGATCCGGAAGCCTGAACTGATCCCGAGGGATTACTCCATGAGGGAGAAAGACAAGTGTCCGGACCCCGAGTAGGCCTGAACTTTCTGTTTGAACTTGCATTGTATGTAAGGTCAGGTCGAATAATTGTCCTGGGGTTTTGGAGTTGTTCCAAGTTTTCTATGGTAATAATGGATGGGTTTCGAAACTTGGTATGGGTTGGTGGGGCCTCATACAGATCAGGCTGTGCGTATCTACTTGCAACTTGCCTAAACCTAATTACGGCTGTGCCGGTTGCGGCTAAGCTCAGGACAATGTAAAGGTGGTTAGATTCTCCGTTGTATGCCTCACTGAAATAAAATAAGGCAGTAGTTATACCGACAGAAGCTGAGCCTATGCAGAACATGCCGTCTTTAAATGCAGTCGTAAGTTCTTAAAAATGTCTTTCGTTCATGGATTTGCGTTTTGGCTTTTGAGATTTAATATTTGATCTCGCAAAATTGCGGCTTTTTCGAAGTCGAGGATGCGGGCGGCGTCTTTCATCTCACGGTTAAGAACTCTCATGAGTTTTTGCTTGTCGTCAGGTAGCAGAGATCCTTCTTTGGCTCTGCCGATTGCTCCTTGAATCACAGAATCTGTGTAGATTTGTTTTTTCTCCTCGTATATCTTTTCGCGTTCGATTAATTTGTCGCGAATTGGCTTATCGATCGTTGTTGGTGTAATTCCGTGTTCTTCGTTGTAAGCATTTTGAATTTTTCTTCGTCTTTCGACTTCTTTCATGGCTCTTTCCATCGAGCCTGTAATATTGTCGGCATAAAGAATTACCTGTCCGCCGACATTACGTGCCGCTCTTCCCATTGTCTGGATTAAGGATGTTTCGGAGCGCAGGAATCCTTCTTTGTCTGCATCGAGTATAGCAACGAGTGATACTTCGGGCAGATCTAATCCTTCTCTCAGTAGGTTAATACCGACTAAAACGTCGTATTTGCCGAGCCGCAAGTCGTCCAAGATGTCGCTTCTGTCTAATGTCAGGACGTCCGAATGCAGATACTGGACCTTGACGTCTTTTTCTTCTAAATAATTAGAAAGTTCTTCGGCCATTCGTTTGGTGAGTGTGGTGACGAGTGTGCGTTCGCCTTTTTGGGCTCGTTTGTCGATTTCTGAAATCAAATCTTCGATTTGGCCCTTCGATTTTCTTATCGAAATCTCAGGGTCTATAAGACCTGTTGGCCTGATTAGTTGTTCGACGACTTGGTTTGAAATGTCGAGTTCGTATTTAGCCGGAGTTGCAGAGGTGTACATTACCTGATTAATTTTTCTGGCGAATTCCTCGAACTTTAACGGTCGGTTGTCGAAAGCTGATGGTAAGCGGAAACCAAAGTCAACGAGCATTTGTTTTCGGGCGCGGTCGCCGTTATACATGCCATTTATTTGCGGGACAGTCATATGTGATTCGTCTAAAACTATCAAAAAGTCTTTGGGATAGTGTTCGAGGAGACTGTAGGGTGGGTCACCGGGACTTCTGCCGTCGAAGTGACGAGAATAGTTTTCTATCCCCTTGCAGTAGCCTAAAGTCATCATCATCTCGAGGTCGTAGTTTGTGCGCTGTTCTAGTCTGTGAGCTTCGAGTTCCTTACCTTGCGACCTGAGTTCTTGCAACCTTTGCTGGAGTTCTTGCTTGATAGTCTCCATTGCGGCAAATGTGTTTTCGTCGGAAGAAACGTAGTGCTTGGCCGGATAAATGACGACAGAATCGAGTACTTCTATCGTATCTCCAGTTACAGGATGAATGATCTCGATTTTTTCCAGTTTTTCGCCTAAAAAGCTTAACCTGACGCCGTTATTTTCATACGCGGGTAAAATTTCGACGCTTTCTCCTCTAATTCTGTAAGTTCCTCTGGCGAAATCGAGGTCGTTCCTTTCGTACTGGAGTTTTGCAAAGTTTCGCAATAAATCTTCACGAGACCAAACCTGTTCTTTCTGGATAACCATTCTGGAGTTTTGATATTCGGCCGGAGATCCTAGGTTGTAGATTGCGGAAACGGAAGCCACAACTATCACATCTTTTCTGGTAGCAAGCGCGGTAGTCGATGCTAAGCGGAGCCTGTCGATTTCTTCGTTGACTTCGGTTTCTTTTTCTATATACGTATCCGTAGTGGGCATGTAGGCTTCCGGCTGATAGTAGTCGTAGTAGGAAACAAAGTAATTGACGGAGTTTTTTGGAAAGAATTCGTGGAATTCCTGATAAAGCTGGGCTGCTAACGTTTTGTTGTGAGTTATGACAAGAGTTGGCTTTTGGGTTTTTTCGATAACGTTTGCGATTGTGAACGTTTTACCGGAACCTGTTACTCCAAGCAAGGTTTGGTGCTTTAGGCCGCCTTCCATTCCTTGTACGAGTTTCTCGATAGCTTGAGGCTGATCACCCGTTGGTTTATAGGATGAAGTTAGTTGGAATTTCATCGTAAACAGTAATTATATCATCTGAGAACTTCTCCGTCGTCATTCTGGAGGGAGTGAAACGACCGATGGAATCTAAACGAGGAGATCCTATCGCTTCGCTCCAGAATGACAGTACTTTAGGATGCCTCTGATCTTACAAGGAGAATGATTAGGAATTGTTGGCATATTGACACTTCGGGTTTTCTTTGGTAAAGTTTCGGTAATGGCTACTATTTTGTATAAACGACAGCGCGAAATACTCGACTTTCTCAATAATTACATTGATGAGCATGGGCACGCACCTACCTTGGTAGAAATTGCGAAAGAGTTTAAGCTCAAATCTCTGGCGACGGTTCACGAGCATCTCGAAACGCTTCAAAAAAAGGGTTTGATCAAGAGGACTAATGGAATTTCCCGCGGGATTGAGCTAGTCGACAAGCGGATTGGAAAGATTGTCAAAGGGATCGAACTTCCTATGGCAGGGTTTATTGCTGCCGGTTCCCCAATCGAGCCGTTTACAGACCCAAATTCTACTTTTGCCGTTTCTCAAAACTTGGTTTCTTCAAACAAGCGATCTTACGTTTTGCAGGTTAAAGGCGAGTCGATGATAGAAGACGGGATTTTAGACGGCGACTTTGTAGTGGTAGAAGAAACAAACGAAGCTCGAAATGGTGATATCGTGGTTGCGATGATTAACAACGGGGTTGTTACACTGAAGCGATATTTCAAGGAACCAACAAGGATTAGGCTGGAACCTGCAAATTCAACGATGGCTCCAATTTATGCCAAGGATGTCACTATCCAGGGCAGAGTGGTGAGCGTAATCAGACGCTACACCTAACGTAATTTGACACCTAAAGTATAATTTATTTCGAGCAAGCGAAACCCCTCGGCTTTCAAGATGACGGATGAAACTTTTAGTTTCGCGAGGCGAGAATCAAAATATCACGGCCTTCAGGCCGTGAGTAGTCTATTCGTTAATTCTGTGCTGCACCTAAGGAGTTTTGGGCAGAAATTCTTTGGGTGTTAGCGCAGAGTAAAAAGAAAGGCAACCGCTGCTGTTGTCATTACAACGAAAGTTGTTGTTCCCAAAACATTAGTTACAAAATTGTTTGTATGTTCGCCCATAACCTTTTTGTTGTTAGCAAGTATCAATATGACCAAAATTAGTGCTGGTGACATAACTCCATAGATTATTGCGGTATAAATAAGCATTCTGAACGGGTTTAGCCCTAGAAAATTGATCGCGAGACCTACAAGTGTTGCAAGTATGATTACAATGTAAAATTGCCTGGCCTTGTTAAAAGGTAGGTCTAACCCCTCTCTCCAGCCAAATACTTCAGAAAGAACGTAAGAAGCAGAACCGGCAAGAACCGGTATTGCCAGAAAACCTGTTCCTATTATTCCCGCTGCGAAAAGGAGATAGGCGAAATCGCCAGCGATTGGTTTGAGGGCAGAAGCTGCTTGTTCTGCGGATTCAATCTCGGTAATTCCCAAGGGTGCCAGAGTCACAGCGGTTGTTATGATGATGAACCACATCGTAATGTTGGAAAGGAACATGCCAAGTGTCACGTCTTTACCCATAAGCCTAAGTTCGTGTTTGGTGACGATCCACTTGTTCGTGACTTTCGATTTCATTTCTTCCATTTTATTTTCAACTTCCATAGACGTTTGCCAGAAGAAAAGGTAGGGCGAAATAGTGGTTCCAAGAATAGCGACAAAAAGGGCGATCGTGTTGTGATTCAGCTCTACGCTAGGCACAATCGTGTGAATAAAAACCTCGTACCAGTCGACACCTATTACAAAGGGTACGGCAAAATACGTGAAGAGGGCAAAAGCGAACCATTTCAAATAGCGTGCAATCGTCGCATATGAGGCAAACACCATAAGCAGAATAATCAAAGAGGTGAACAGAACTGCCCAAATAAATCGAGGTAAAGGGAGTAGGAGATTGGCCGAAGCTGCCATACCCGCTATGTTGGCACCAATATTTATAACGTTGGCAAAAACTACTAAGAATGCTATGGGGTAAAGAACCCAAATCGGGAAGTGATTTCTTAGGTTTCCGGTTAATCCATGGCCGGTAACTATTCCGATTCTGGCGCACATTTCTTGAATTGCTGCCATAAGTGGAAATGTTAGCAGTGCTGTCCATAACATGCCGAAGCCTGCTTGGGCTCCTGCCTGAGAATAAGTGGCAATACCAGAAGGGTCGTCGTCGGAAGCACCCGTAATTACGCCTGGACCAAGCTTGGAGTAAAGTTTTTTAATTTTCCCTATCACTACCTTGATTATATGGATAAATATCAGCTTAGTGTCAAACTTGACAATAGTTTTGTTTGATGCTGCAATTAACGCTATATTATGGCCACTTTGTATGTAGTTTCGACACCTATTGGGAACCTAAAAGACATCACACTCCGAGCGCTTGAGGTTCTTAAAAGCGTGGATATCATTTTCTGTGAAGATACAAGAGTGGGCGGTAAGTTGCTTAGTCATTACGATATAGATAAAAAGCTTGTTAGCGTTAACGACTTTAACGAAGAGAGAAAGGTCGCAGATGTCTTGAATGAACTTAAAGAGGGAAGAGACGTAGCTCTGATTTCGGACGCTGGAACTCCATTGATTTCGGATCCTGGTTATAAAATTGTTAGAGAAGCGATTAAAGAAGGTTTTATAGTGGAAGCATTGCCAGGTCCCTCGTCGCCGATTATAGCCCTGACTGTTTCCGGTCTTGCTCCAGACAAATTTTTGTTCGTCGGTTATTTACCGAAGAAAGAAGGCAAGAAAAAAGAATTACTTGAAAAGTTGAAAAAAACTAAAGAAGATTTAAAGTTGACTATTATTGCCTTTGAATCACCTTTTAGACTTCTCAAAACTCTCGATGCGATAGAAGAAGTTTTTGGAAATATTGAAATGGTTGTTGCACGGGAGTTAACTAAGATGCACGAAGAGTTGGTCCGCGCAAAAATTTCTGATATTAAGACCCACTTTGAAAAAAAGAGGCCAAAAGGCGAGCTTGTCGTTCTTATCTAGAAACTCCAAGAGCTTCGCCTAATCGCCTCACACCTTTGTGTTGAAGTACTTTCACATTACCTTCTCCTTTGCCTAGTTTTTCAGAAGTTTCCTTTACACTTAATCCCTCGACAAACCGACAAAGCACAACCTCTCGCTGCGCTGTGGGTAAGTGATCGACAAGTTTCCAAAGCAATTTGCTAACTTGGGCTACCCATATTGCTTCAATTACTACAGATGTTGGGTCTTCTGTTAGACGGTTCTGAGCAGGCCCGTCTGTTACAAAGTTGGTTTGAACCTCGTGAACTGAGTTTTTTCTCAAACGGTTGATTACTGTGCGTCTTGCAATTTGGAAAAGCCATGCCCTAAATTGTCTTTCTCCTCGGTATGAGAAGTCTGATCCCGGGAGGTTCTCTAAGGCCTTTATGAAAACTTCATGGGCAAGGTCGTCGGCAATTTGAGGATCTTTCAAACTTTTTCTAAGAAATCCGCGAATGCTATTGAAATGAGTTTCGTAGATGACACTAAAGGCGTCGAGGTCTCCCGACCTAACCCTTTCTACGGCCTCTCGTTCATCGAAAGAACTTGCTGTTTCCGTTAGCATGTCATAATTTTGTGACCTGTAAGCAATGAGCCTGTCGTTAATTTCGAGAAGTCCTAGCTTGTCAAGTGCGTGTCTGTGAATTGTCGAGACATAACCCCTATGTTGAAGCCCAAGCGCTGATGCTACTTCTAAATCTTTCTTTGGCGGAAGGTTCGAAAGTCCGTATTTTTCTCTCAACACAGATTTTTCGATAGTCTCAAGACCTAAAAAGGATGTCCTTAGTAATACCTCCTTAAACGCTTGTGTGACTTGAGCTCTCCTATCTGCTTGAGAGACGGAGTCTAATACTCCACCTACCATTGTTCTTTCTGGGTTATTGAATAATATCTGGAAAGAACCTGTTGAATTGTCTATCACCAGACCGAAGGGTCGTTCGCCTTCTGGAACAGTTTGGACATCGAATAAGATTGTCGGGCTATCTGTTAATTCGGCAGCAGGTACTCGTCCGGGTATTTCGATTTCCTGAGTTGCCATATTGGCGACTATTGTAGCAAATTGCGGCCGGTCATCTGTGGAGGCTTGGGAATATTTAGGATCGTAAGGATTGTTGGGGCAATGTCTGCAAGTATTCCTTGTTTTAGCTGAGTTGTATTTCCTTTAAGTTCTGGAAGGGCGAAAATGCAAGGCGTGGGGTTTTCATTGTGCTCTGTGTCGATTGCGCCCGTTTTAGGATTTATTAACTGTTCCGCGTTACCGTGATCGGAAGTTATTATTATTCCTCCTCCCGCGGAAAATGAAGCGTTTGCAAGAGTTGCCAAGCACTTGTCTACCGTTTGAACAGCCCTTATTGCAGCTTCTAGGTTGCCTGTGTGCGCAACCATGTCGGGATTTGCGAAGTTGATAACGATAAGATCATAAACGCGGCTTTCGATTCTTTTTACGACTTCATTTGTAAGCTCTATTGCTGCCATTTCAGGTTTTTGGTCGTAAGAGGCCACACGAGGAGAATTCACTAAAAGTCTGTCTTCGCCTGCGTATGGTGGTTCCCTGCCGCCGTTAAAGAAATAGGTAACGTGTGCATATTTTTCGGTTTCCGCGATATGAAATTGTCTCAGGCCCCGTTCAGCGAAAACACGCGCAAGCGGCATTACGACGGTTTCTTTTTCAAATGCTATTGCCGAAACTGGTAATCCATCTTCGTATTTTGTCATCGTGGCAAAATACAGGTTTGGGATTTTGGATCCTCTGTCAAAGGTTTTTATCTGTTCTTTGGAAGTGGTGGTAACGGTGTCGAATTTATCCAGCACAAAGCTTTTTGTAAGTTGCCTTGCTCTGTCTGGCCGGTAGTTGAAAAAGATTATTGAATCCCCTTTCTCTATAAATCCGCTTTGTTCTTCTCCTGACCTTTCAATTGTTATTGGCTCTATAAACTCGTCGGTGATGCCTTTAAGGTAGGAGTCTTCGATGAGCTGGATGGGGTCGGTCGACTTGTTTTGCGATTTACCCGTTAGGCAATCGTAAGCCTTTTGAGTTCTCTCCCAATGATTATCGCGGTCCATTGCAAAATATCTGCCGATAATCGACGATATTTCCCCAAGACTTTCTTGAGTTATCTTGTTTTGGATCTGCGTGACGTAATTTTTGGCAGACGAAGGGGGGCTGTCTCTGCCGTCTGTGAATAAGTGAATCTTAATTCTTTTGGAATCGATGGCAGATTTTTTTAGGAAGGTAAGGATTGCAAAAAGGTGATCCACGTCGCTGTGTACTGACCCGTATCCCACGAGTCCCATAACATGAATTTTGGAATTGTTTTTGTTAGCATGCCCAATTGCTCCAAGGAGTGCTTCGTTATTTTCAAAATCTCCGTTTGCAATAGCGTGATTTATTTTCAACAGATCCTGGAATACTATTTTGCCGGCGCCTAAATTCTGATGACCGACTTCGCTGTTTCCAACTTCACCTGCCGGTAGGCCGACGGCTTGTCCGCCGGTTTCAAGAAATGTGTGAGGGTAAGAAAACCATAGGCCGTTAAAGTTGACTGGGTTAGCTTTTATAACAGCGTTACCTGGGGAATCTTCGGCTGTCGCCCAGCCGTCTAGAATACACAGAATTAACGGTTTTGGTTTGCGGCTTAATCTGATCACTTGGAAAGTATGTGCTCTATTTCAAGTAGCCTGTTGTACTTTGCGACTCTTTCGCCCCGGGCTGGAGCGCCGAATTTTGCATAGCTTGCTCCAATTCCAACTGCAAAATCGGCAATAAAGTCGTCATTTGTTTCTCCGGATCTGTGAGACGCAATTATTTTGAACTGAGCCTGTTTTGCGCTTTTTACGACTTCGAGCGTTTCGGTTATCGTTCCGATTTGATTGGGTTTAATGATTATGGCGTTGGCGGCTTTTTCAGAAATTGCCTTTTCGAGTCGTATTTTATTTGTAGTTGTTAGGTCGTCGGCAATTACTGAAGTTTTGGATCCGACTTTTTGTGTAAAAATTTGCCAGCTTACCCAATCGTCTTGGTCGAACGGATCTTCTATCGAATGAATTGGGAAATTAGCTAGAAGGTCTTCCAAGTACTTCGTAAAGTCTGGTGCGTTAAGGGTTTTATTGGAATCTTTGATTTTGTAACCATCTTGTTGCCTTAGGTTGCTAGCTGCAACGTCGAGGGCAAAATCAAGATGGTCTTGTGAGCGGTTTTTAGAAGCAGCCTCTTTTAATAGATCGAGGGCTTGTTTGTTGGAAGAGAGAGGTGGAGCAAAGCCTCCTTCATCACCCAGCAAAATTGGTAAGTTCATGGTTTTTAGGAGTGATTGCAGGCTGAAGTAAGTTTCTGTTGCCACCTCCAGACAGGCTGAATAATTTTTTTGGCCGATTGGAACTACCATAAACTCCTGAATGTCCACATTAAAGTTTGCATGGGTTCCACCATTTAGAATATTGAACATTGGCGTTGGAATCGCGACATCGCGCGTTGTTGCTATTTCTGCTACGTATTGGAATAAAGGAATCTTTTCGGATGCAGCTTGGGCAACGAGTGCTGCTGCTGAAACTGAAAGAATCGTGTTTGCGCCAAGATTCGCTTTATTTGGAGTACCATCAATTTCTATTAACGTTTGGTCAATTTCTGCTTGGTTTTTGGCGTCTTGGCCAAGCAATTTGGGCGCAATCACTTTGACGATGCTTTCGAGATTCTGGAGTACGCCGCGGCCGTTGTATCTTGCGGGATCGCCATCTCTCTTTTCCACAGCTTCATGAGAACCGACCGACGCGCCTGAGGGGCAAGAGAAAGTGCCGTGCGAGGAGTCGTCGAGTTCGATTGTAGTTTGGATGGTAGGGTTTCCACGGCTATCAAGAATTTCGCGTGCTCTGATTGCTTTTATCTTGGCCATACTATTTTTTCAGAAGATTTTTCTCGGCTTCGTAAATGAGTTCCCTGGTCGCGTTAATCTTGTCGGGGTTAATTGAAATTGAAGTTATGCCCCACTTAACTAGAAGTTCTGTCAGCTCTGGATAAACAGATGGCGCTTGACCGCAGATAGAGGAAGTAATTTTGTGTTTGTTGCAAGTTTTGATAACCCTTTCCAATGCCCAAAGGACAGAGGGGTCCATTTCCCAAAATTCGGTTGCGACTTCTTCGTTATCACGGTCTGTTCCCAGTAAAAGCATGGTTAGGTCGTTTGAGCCAATCGACACCCCGTCGATTCCGACTTTGATAAACTCTTCGAGTTGAATTACGTTGGTGGGGATCTCGACCATCATTAAAAATTTAAAATCACGGTCCTCGAAAAGGCCGGATTCTTCGACGAGCGCACGGACGTCTTTTAACTCACCTGGGCTTCTTACAAATGGGATCATTAGGTGGAGATTGCGGTGTTTTTCTCTTGATTTTTTAATTGCTTCGAGCTCTAACTTGAAAGTATCGGGGTCTTTGATGTATCTGAATGCTCCTCTATAACCGAGCATCGGGTTGGACTCTTTGGGTTCAAATTTTTCACCGCCTTTGAGATTTTTGTATTCGTTGGATTTAAAATCACTTGCTCTGTAAATGACCGGCCGACTGCCAAACGCACGACCGAAAGAGTTAAGGTGCGTCGAGAGTTTTTCTACAAATTCGTCTTGCCTTTTATCCTCGATAAATTTTTTGGGGTGAGTGCCAATTCCGGCTAGCATAAATTCCGCCCTAAGCAACCCAACGCCGTCGACGTTTTTGGCGGCAATTTCTGCAGCCAGACCGGGTTCTGCCAAGTTGACTAGAAGGTGGGTGGCTGTTTTTACCTTCAATTCTTTCTGTTTTTTTCCGGCTATTGGTTCTATATTTTTGCCTTGGGGACTTTTGCCTTTGGAGACTATTCCTCTGGCACCATCAACAGTAACTACCATCCCTTCTTTTAGTTTTTGGGTTGCGTTTCGGGTTCCTACAACGCAAGCTATCCCTAGCTCACGAGAGACTATGGCAGCGTGGGAAGTTCTGCCGCCTTTGTCGGTCACGATTGCAATTGCTCTTTTCATCGCAGGGACGTAATCAGGATTGGTCATTTCGGTAACCAGAACGTCGCCTTTCTGCACCCTTTGGAGTTCTTTGGGGGACTTAATAATGACTACCCTTCCTGTTCCGATAACGGGTGAAGCGGGGGCTCCCTGGAGGAGTACGTCTTTGGTATTTACTTCTTTTACTTCTTCCTTAGGTTCTTCTTTTTTCTCTTTAAAAGTAGTGACAGGGCGGGTTTGTACCAGATAAAGTTTTCCAGCTTCATATGCCCACTCCATGTCTTGAGGGAAATAGTAATGTTTTTCTATCGAAAGGCCGATTTTTGCAAGCTCTACTATTTTTTCGTCCGGCAACTTCTGGTCTTTTCTGTGGGCTTGTGAAATGGGAATTATTTTATTCTTTTTGGCAGCAACAACCATTTGCTCATCTTGGGAAACGATACTTTTGTTTGTGATTTTGAAGGTCTTTTTGTCTACTTCGTAGTGGTCGGGTGTTTTTTGGCCGCTTACTATTAATTCGCCAAGGCCGTAAATGGCTTCGATGACCACAGTGTTTTTGTTGTTAGTTACAGGATCGACCGTGAACATTATTCCGGAAACTTCGGATTCAACCATCCGCTGTACCGGAAGCGCAATTCCAACCTGGAAATGATCGAAATTTTTTTGAACTCTATAGAAAATTGCTCTTGCTTCAAAAAGGGATGCCCAAGCTTCGAGGACGGCTTGCTTAAGCTCTTGATTGCCTCTTACGTTAAGGAAAGTCGATTGCTGTCCCGCAAAAGATGCTTCGGGAAGGTCTTCCGCGGTTGCAGAAGAGCGAACGGCAACGTAAGCGTTTTTTGAACCCGAAAGTTTTTTGTAGAATTTATATATTTTTTGCTCAAGAGATTTTGGAAGCTCGATTTTTTTAATCTCTTCCTGGCATTGATTGGCTTTCGTTTCTAAAGAAAGCGGGTCTTCGACATTTAGGTTGTAAAGTATTCCGCGGATTCGGTCGAGCGTACCCGATTCTTTGATTGTTTCAAAATAAGCGCCGGCGGTAATAATAAAACCGTCGGGTACCGGGGCGCCGATTTTTGCAAGCTCGCCCAGATTGGCACCTTTGCCTCCTACTTGTGCTCCGTCGTGTCGATCAACGTCTTTAAACCAAACAATTTCTTCCATGGACAGATTTTCCTGACACAAAGTGTGAGCAGGAATATATAGGGCCCCTTCGATTACTCAGGGCCATGGCATGCGGTCCTCGTCCTTCGACTTCGCTCAGGACTGCGGGCCTTTAGCCTTAATTCAATCTTAACATTTAACGAGAAAGATATTTAAGTAGCAGTACGGAAATGAGTGTTCCCTGGTCTAAATCCGTCCGTCCATTTTTAATCATGAAATCTACTTTGAGCGATGCAGAGTAAAAGGAAAGTAAAGACTTGAGCGAAAAGCTATCTGCTTGCCGCTGAATTTTTTGCCACTGCCAATCGAAAATTGGCCTTTTGGTGATACTTGTCGCATCACTGCTCGTGACCTTTATCTTGGCAAGAGTCATCAAGAGAAGCCGTGATTGCAGGTTCCAAAACAAACTTTTTTCGTCTTCGCCAAGTTTCTTGATTAAACTTAGGGGCCGTTTGTTACCAGGGGAAAGACTATCTAAGAATTCAAAAATAACAGATTCTCTTTTTGACTCTATAATTTGCGCATTTCTTGGAAGTTTTGAGAGCTTGGCTGGAGTAAGTTTTTTGCGCTCGATAAAAATTGCCTGAGTTGATTGGGGTATATTTTCAAAAAAATCCTTTGGGAATTTTTTAGCACTGGAGATAAAATCTTCGACAATTACAACTTTTTGGTGATCTATTAAGTCGACGCCAAATAAATGTTGGTGCAAATCCAGCTGGTCTTTGGCGCTAATGTAGGTTTTTGGGGCGCCTTTATTTTCCGAAAGGATTTCGCGAAGTCCGGCATCGGTGGCTTGAGGGTTGTCTCCGTGAAGGACAAAAATCATTAAACTTTCAAGATAGCTGTCTTGTGTTTGACGTCCCTTGTTGTTTTTAGACCGAATTCGTCACCGGCTTTGGCGATATCAATATCCGCCCTTTTAATTTGCATCGAATCGACTGTCTGGGTGAATTTCTTGCCGGTTTTGTCTGTAAGCTTCACGCTGTCGCCGAGTTTCAAATCACCCTTTTCCATCTTGACTACAGCGACGCCTATTTTGTCGTAATAATGAGTTACCGTTCCGATTTCTTGATCAGCCATTTAGTCTTCTGCCTTTATATTATCTTCCTTTAGTATAGTCGTTATTTTGACGTTTGCATCGGTCAGTTTGTCCCGGCAGAGTTTGTGAAGTTTTACGCCTTCTTCCAATAGCTTCAGACCTTCTTCGAGGTCCAGATCGGGTTCTTCGAGCCTGGTCACTATTTGTTCGAGCCTGGCGAGCGCTTGGGTAAAGTTAGGATTAGATGAGTCTTTGGTCATTTTTTAATAATAGATCCTTTATCGATGCCGATTCAGGATGACAGAAATAAATTATACTATTATATTTTCTCCGTCACTTTGGATTTAAGCTTGCCGTCTGCTAATTTTACTCCAATTGTCGCTCCGACAACAACGCTCTTTGTGCTTTTTAGTATTTTCCCGTTTGCGTCAGTAGTTATCGAATAGCCCCTTGTGAGAGTATTGGTTGGAGAAAGAAGACTTAGAGATTTGTTGAGGTTTTGCAGTTCGCTTTTTTTGCTTTCCAACTGCAAGTAAATCTCACGCTGAATTTGTTTCATAAGATCTTTGACTCTATTTTCTGCGTCCGCGATTAAGTATTTTTCGTGACGCTTAAGGGATTCCCTCGCACTACCCAGTCTATGCGGGAGATCTTTGAAGCTGAGCTTTGTTTGGTTGAGCTGCAAAAAAATGTAGTCGAGTTTTTGAAAGTTTTTGGAAAAATAATATGTTGAGATTGAGTTTAGTTTGTATTTAAGATTTTCGAGTGTAATTAAACAGCTGTTATAGCCGGTCGTAACTATGTTTGCGGCGTCTGTTGGCGTGGAAGCGCGTCTGTCGGCAACCCATTCGGCTAGTGACTCGTTGGCTTCGTGGCCAATCGCAACGATTGTCGGTGTTCGCATTTTAAATATTGCCCTGGTTACTTCTTCATCATTGAAAGCAGCCAAGTCTTCGATCGATCCACCGCCTCGAGTAATTACGATTACATCGAATTTTTCATCGTCTACTCTAGGTAAAACTTTCAACAGGCTGGGGATTGATTTTGGACCTTGAACTCTAACGTCTGCGGTTGCAAGTTCGATAATCGGGAATTTGTCGACCGTGTGGCGTTTAAAATCGTTCCAGGCGTCAGAGCCTTCGGATGTTACTACACAAATTCTTTTGGGGTATTTTGGGATTTCCTTTTTGTACTTCTGGTCGAAAAGTCCTTCACCTTTAAGCTTTTTAATGAGTTCCTCAAGTTCTCTTTGCAGTAAACCGTCTCCCGCTTTTTCGATTCTTGTGATTCTAAACTGGTATTTGCCGAATGGTTCGTAAAGAGTGAGATTTCCGTACAAAAGAACCTTTTGGCCGACGAGATCTTCGTCTTCCAAATCCCTTAGTGTGAAACCTTCGGAGACGCATGGTAGAAGAGAGTTGCCGTCTTTAATGTCTAGATAATAGAAGCTCCAGTTTGGGTTCTTTTTAAAAGAAGAGATTTCACCTTCAACCCAAAAAACCATCTGCTCTAAGGTTTGTTTGGCGAAATAATTTACTTCGGAAATGGAATAGATGTCTCGGCCGTCAACGGTTTTCATACCAATTAAAGGTACCACGTGAATGAAGGGTACCACGGGTATCAAGGGCTCATTTTAACACTTGCTCGTGGTACTCGTGATACTTTTACAACCCTTGATACTCTTCGTATTTATCTTCATTTTGGGTAATTGACAATGGATAATTTCGGAGCTACTATGTTTTTTGCTTATCGCAAGATAGGCAACCTGAAAGGGGCTTCTCGCAAGAGAGGCCTTTTTCTTAGGTCAAACTGATTCCCTTTATTTTTGTCGGACCATCTAGCACCCTAAAATGTCAAAAGGGTGATTTTGCCATTTTGCCCTGTTGACAGAAGAAGAAAATAGTATTATATTTCTTTTTGTTAACAGCAATGTTAACAAACTGCATACAGCAATGTATGCAACTGGAAGGGGCTTCTCGCAAGAGAGGCCTTTTCTTTATTCTGTTGATATTCTTTAGAAAAAGTTTACTGTAGACACGACATCTTCAATTATCTTTTTGTTCACCTTAACATTTTCTGCTTCTACTGTTTGGCTATAGGAAACAATCATTGGCTTTAACGGATCGAAAATCAGGTAAGTAGTCCTCGCGTACCCTCTGGCGGCTTGACCTTTGCCTGTTGCTGTTGCTTCAATTTTTTTAACTATTCTGCCGCCGACTTCTAAATCTTCTTGCCCAGTTACGTTATAAAAGTCGTTAGGATTTTCATGAAACTTAGAAGTGGTTTGCCATTCTTCGGGATTTACGACCTCTATTCTTATTGGCGAGGTGAAGTTTGTGAGGTCTTGTGGGACTACAAACGAATATGGCGCGTAAAAGTTACACTTTTGATCTTCGGTGTTGTAAGTAGTGAACCAATCTTTAGGGTAAGAAATTTCAAAACCGTAAACTGTGTTGGCGCACAATTTTACGAAAGAAGAAAGGATCTTTGCGGATTGAGTGTCGGCGTAAGGAGCGGGGGACTCGATCGGTGTCGAAAAGGAAGAAGTTTGTTTGGTGGAAACTCCTTTGACTTTAATAAAATTTACGAGGCTGGAGCTTTTACCAAGTTGATAAAAGCCCGCCCCATAAATTATCAAAAATGCGAAAATTCCTAATGTTTTTGACCTTTTCTTGAATTGGGCAAGTGTCAATTTCTACCTCTTATAACTTAAGCATAGAAATTGTATTTGCCCAATGTCAAATGAGATCGTGGAATTTCCTTTACGCGGCAGCTTGGCCGTCTTCTGATGCTTTGCCGTCGGCGTCACCGTCAGCATCTGTATCACCGTCTGCGTCTGCAGGACCGGTGTCTCCAACTGGGAGTTCGTCTGCACCAGATCCTGGGAGATGAGACTCTTCGTGGTCTCCACCTTCAGCTGGTTTGTCATCACCGCTTACTGGTGTTCCACCACCGTTGTCGTCGCCACCAGGAACTTGTCCGTTTGAGTCGTCAGAACCGTTGTTTTGATTTTGGTCGTCTTGTGGGTCCATAAATTTTTCCTCCTTTCTTGAATTTCTTAGATTTTACCAAATTACGTGGGTGCTTTGTAAAGACCCCTTCTTTTAAAGGCGGCCAACGGTGGAATCTTCATGGGTAAATTCAAATTTTTCGAGCTTATTGAGAAAAATAGGCAAAGCCTTTCTTCGAATAAACTCTCTTATTTTCAAGCACCAAATATCAAACAATTTCTAATTTTTAATTTCTAATCGATTCTCAATATTCAAATTTTTAAATTATTTAAAATTAGATCATTAGAAATTCAATAAAAATTGAGAATTAAGAATTTAGAATTATCTTGAGCTTTGGAATTTGTGATTTGGAGTTTTAGGCTTTGCGCAAAAAATCCAGACGGTATTTCCGATCGCCAAAGTAACCGTTAACTTCGGGCATGATGAGGGGCATTCCCAGAAGTTGTCCTGGGAAAAGTGTATATTCTCCCCAACGCTCATTGACCTTGTCTGTTGCTAAGGTGAGCCTTTGTTTTTTTCTGTCTTGTGGAAAGAGAGGTAGTGTGAGATTTTTGGTTTTGGTTAACATTCCCAACGTTACTCCACAAAAGCGGACAGATGGGATATCCCACTGATTAAATATGTTGGTTACTATTTTAAAAAACTTGTCGCCGTCATCGAGATATTCTTTTAGCGTTCGGTGACCGTACCAAGACTTTTCCCAGTTTCTGCTTGCAAGCCATCCTTGATTTTTGTCCGGGTCCCGACTTCCACCCCGGAGCATAAGGCCAACGTATCTGCCCGAAAGCCCCATCTTACGCGCTTTTCCTGCTGCTTCTTCGCAGAGATTCCTTACAAGCTTTAGTATTTCGGTTTTCGACGTTAGGGTTTTGTGAGTGGTATAAGTTCTGCCGATACTTTTTGCATCTTCGAGCGCGTTCAAGGGCACCACCGGGGAAGTGTCGACACCTCTTGAAATGTTGTAAAGATGTACTGACCAAAAAGGCCCGAAGTTTTTATATAAAAATTCCATAGATTTGGTTCTTAGCTCTGGGAAACTGTTAATACCTAAGGTCTGTAGGTGCCGGTGGAGTCCGTAACCTAAACCACAAATGTCCATCAGTTGGGATTTATCGAGTATATCGCGAATGTTGTCTTCATTTATCCAGAAGAGGCCGTCGGGCTTGATCTGCCCAGATGCAAGTTTGGCAAAAATCCTGCTATTTGAAACGCCAATCGAACAGCTCATGTAGTCGCCGATGTCACTCCTTATTCTGTCCTTGATTTCGGAGGCTATGTTAAAGGCGTTGCCCCCGCCCGCATCGTCTCGTGACGCCTCGCCCATTTCGTACCATGCTATTTGTTCAAGACTCGCGTTGCGTGGCGGGCGCGGCCAAAATTTTTCGGTTTCTGTAACGTCTAAAAAACACTCGTCCAGAGAAAAAATCTCGCAAAGCGGAGTATACGTTTTGCAAATGTCGATAAAGCGGTATGTAATGTCTGCATATTTGCTAAAATCTGCAGGAATAAAAGTTATTTCCGGGCAGATTTTCTTTGCTTCATAAGTCGTCCCGCCAGAAACTCCTGCTCTTTTGGCTTCGACAGAAGCCGCGATAATACACGTTCTGCCTTGAGCTTTTGTGATCCCAATAGGTTTTCCGCGAAGCATTGGATTTGTTTGCTGCTCTGCAGTTGCAAAGAAACTGTTTAAGTCGACATGTAAGATAATTCGTTTATTGTTCATGGTTCATCGACTATCGTAATTCGCAACTTCAATCGCGGAGGAATTTTAACTATCAACTATTTACTCTTCAAGTGGCATTACTTTTTTAATTTTCCAGGAGTAATTTTCGGCGTTGTATTCCAGTTCGAAGTTAGCGGTTTGAGAAGCACAGACTAAACTTACAATTTTGGTATCCCCTATTCTTTTGCTACTACTAAAAATGAGCTTTTCAAACTTAACGAAGCGGCGTTGCCAATTCATGGCGATCGGAAAAATACCGTTATCGAAAAAGGCCCAGACTTTAACTTGCTCGTTGATTGTGTCAGGTGTCATGGGTCAAGTGTCAGGTAATTTTGGACCGGATTGATTTCATAAGTCCGTTTAACAAATTACCAACGATTACTTGTTGCTGCTCAACTTCTTCGTATTCAGACCTTTTTATATAACCTAAGTCAGGAGAAAGTTCTAAGTAGTATTCAAGCTCAACTAAAGAACCATTAGAGGTGTTTAAGAACCTTAAAAAGTCTTTCTGTGATCTTTTTGCGTGTCCTTCTACAATGTTTCCTGGAATAGAAACTGCTGAGCGTCTCATTTGTGAGGTTAAAGCAAGAAGTTCAGATTTAGGAAAGTTCTCAGTAAGCTTGTATATCGTAAGGACTAGCTTGTGAGCTTCAGTCCATACTTGTAGTTTTTGATAGCCTTTTTCCGGTTTCATGATACTTGTTACAAGATCCTTGATTCACTCTCATATTACCCAAAGAAAACCCGAAATGTCAAGAGCCATTTTGGTCCTACTACTGGACTTTAATTTGTATTCTTGACATACTTTTTTTATATTCGCTCGCAGAATACTAGGATTGTTAGTCCATGGAACGTAAGAGCGAATACATATTTTTTGATTACTTGAGAATACCTTGCTCGCTCATGTAAACTTGAATGCCAATTTCGAGGTCTTGACCTCGAAAGTTTATAGGTGTAACATCCGCATTTCGGGTGTAACTTATGACTGCTCAACTGCTACAAAAACTACGAAATGACGCCATCTTAGAACTTGCCTTGGTAGAAGGCGGGGCTGTTGGTTTGTGGGCAAGCGGAGAAGGTAGATACAAGGCGTTTTTTAGCCGCGACGCGTTTATTTCTATTATTCTTGCACTTTCTAAGAATCAGGGAGATCTAACCCCAAGACTTGTTAAAGCCGCAATAAGATGTCAGAAAACTGCCATTAAATTCGAAGGCAAACTCCTAAATGATGTTTCCGAAGAAGCTCCAGGTAAAAAGCCACACGAAGTTCATTTTGCCGCTTCTCCTCAAGATAGACTGGCGATGCTTCGCGATAATGGCTGGCCGGTTCACTTAAACGACGACGGCACACTGGGGATGGTTTACTACGGTGCGGGAGACGCGAATTCTCTTTTTACGATTTCTGTTGGAGTGGTGGCGCGAGCAATTGAGAAAATTGACCCCGACGAGGCACTACGCTACATGAGGAAAATGTGGCCTTCTATTGAAAGAGGCCTAAAGCACGACATGATGATTGCCGATATTGACGGTGACGGATTGATTGAATCTAACCCTAAAAATAAAAAGGCGCTTCTCAACCACACATGGAAGGATTCGAATGAGGCGTATATAGATGAGGAGGGCAATTTACCGCCTGCTCCTTATAAATATCTTACTAACAACTGTCATTTTGTTTGGGCGCTTAAAGAAGCAAGTGTGATTGCGAGAAAACTGGGATACCCTGTTTGGCGCGAACTTCGCTTGAGACACAAAACGAGTAAAAAGAAACTTGTTGATACATTCTGGTCCGATAAATTGAACTTTATGCTGCCTTTGGTTGACGGTCGCGGAAGACAGCTGGAGATTGTAACTGATGACGCGGCAGACGCACTGTGGGCAAAGCTGCTCGACCGCGAGATGGCAAAGATAGTCGCCCGTAGATTAACGCGAAAGGACATGTTGACGCCAAGGGGTATTAGAACCAGGAGCAGCAAATCGATGCAGTTTGCGGCAAACGGCATTGGTTCTTATCACAACGGGCTTGTTTGGCCGCACAGAACTATGATTCTGGCGCAAGGTGCCCAAAGATACGGCTGGCGTAAATTGGCACGCGACCTAAATAGTAGGATTTCTCTTGTTCTTTTGGAACACGGAAACATTGAGTGTGTGGGGGTATCAAAAGGCGGACAAAAATCTTATCTTTATATGGAAAATGGCGTTTCTGCCGCTTGCAAACCACAATGCTGGGCGGTTTTTGGAACACTGGGGTTTACTGCTTCTTAATTAGTAAAAACTTGGGTAAAGATTTTGCCGTAGACGCCGCCGTCGATTACGCCAATTCCAATCCTACTGAAAGCCGGGTCTAAGATGTTTCTTCTGTGGCCAGAGCTGTTCATGAGTCCGCTGTGAGCGCGAGAGAGTGTTGGGGCAAGCGCTAAGTTTTCTCCCGCAATGCTGTACTTAATTCCCGCTTCTTGGAGTCTGTCTCCGACATCTTTTCCTTCCGGGGAAAAGTGGGAAAAGTATTGTCTTTCGAACATGTCTCTTGAGTGAGCTCTTCCAACTTCTGCCAAGTCTTCATCCCAAACAACAGGGTCTATCCCCTCTTTTGCTCTTTCCTGGTTAACGAGCGTGAGCATTTTTTGTTCGGACTCGAAATCATTTGAAAGTTCTGTCGCCGTAAATTCCAGGGGTACGGTGCTTTTTCCATCGGGGGTTACGGTTAAAAATGTTAAACCTTGCTTTGCTATCGGACCAAAAACGTCGTTTAAGGGCCTCTCTAAAACTGTCGCGCTTTTGACGAGAGATGAGCCAAGGCGTGAACCGAAGATGTCTTTTTTAATGTCTGGCCTTATTGGCAGTGAAACAATAAACAGTAGTACAAACGCTAAAAATAAAAACGCGTTGATACTTGCCGGTATAAAACCCAAGAATCTGTTGGCGGGTTGGGTGTGGGTATTTTCGAGAATTTTTCTGACAAATGGAGAGAAGAGTGCAAAGAAGATTGTTTCTGTTACTAGCCAGACAAAAAGGAACCCTAACGGGTTCGCGATAATTTGGGGCAGATTGAAAACTCCCGTCAATAACTTGGCTGCAAATGGGTAAAGCGCGAGAGACGCGACTAAAGAAACAATAAGACCGAGGATATCAAAAACCTGAGAGTAAAAACCTCTTTTTTGGCCTTCGATCGCGAAAAATAAAACTCCAACTAGTATAAGTAAGTCAACCCAATTCATTTGATCATTTTACTTTGGGAGAGTGGCAGGATCAAGGATTTCAATTCTTGCATTCCTCTTTCTCTTTCCAATATATTGTTTGGATGGCAGACACAGACATAACTCCAGTCGATCAGATTGATGCTGACGGCAATACTTCCGACGACGCGAAATTACTTCTTTCGCTCGAAGAAATGATCAGAAATAACCGGTCAATTGTCGAAAAACTAAAAAAAGAATTAGGTGAGCATCGGGACATGCTCAAAGATACTTTCGAAGGTGACGCGACTTTTAAAGAACATCAGGATGAAGTCAAAGCTGCAACCAAAACAAGAAATGCGACAAAAGCGCAAATAATGAAAAGGCCAGAAGTTGCAACTCTGGCAGAAAAAGTTAAAAGTATGCAATCGCAGGTTCGAGAATACACAGACGCGCTTTCCGATTATTTACGTGAATACCACAGAGTTTCCGGTCTTACCACTTTTCAAGGAGAGGACGGAGAGGTTTTGGAAATAATTTACGTAGCTAAGCTGCGACCTGTTGAAAAAGCGAAAAGAAGATAACTAATCAATTGCTTTAACAAGTCTTTTTGGTTTCGACACAACCCAAAGCACTAATGCTCTATCTGGCTGAATCTCGAAAAACATTGAAAATCTAGGCTTTTGTCCACGTATTAGAGCTCTCCCTAGGGTAAGACCCCTAGCGGCCACATAGAACGCAGAGTCAGTGCCTATTTCCAGGGGGTGGGGTTGACTATTACCGACACAATTTGATTACCAATAAAAATACCATTATAAGTAATTGCGTGCAAAATCTCCCTTTTATCAAGACCCAGTGTTAAGTGCCTTGAACCTTCTTTTACTATGCCACCTTTGCCTGACATTTACACCAATCTGAATACGGTCTAAAAATTAGGCAATTCCACGTCAAATCTCGTTTCTGGCGTGTTTGCCTCGGGAAGCGGAACGAACCCTCTTTCTACGTTAGACATGATCGGCAATTATACATCTAAGTAGAAGCAATCAAACTAAGGTCCAATATTGTTATAATATAAGTTACCTCATGGAAGATTTTCGGCCGCAAGTCTCAAGTCAAGTTCAACGCTTAAAATTCCTCATCAAGCACTACGCAAAAGCAATCATTATTTTTTTGGTTGTGGTTTTCTTTCTAATTCCGGTAATTACTTATTTGTGGTTTGTAAGAGACCTTGGAGACAAAAATAGCATCATGAATAGGAATAATTCGGGCGTTCAGCTTCTGGACGACAAAGGTGAAGTCTTCTTTACGTTTTACAGCCCGAAGGAAATTACATTTGTGCCGCTTTCGGATATATCCGTCAATATTCAGGAAGCGGTTGTTGCGGCGGAAGACAAAGACTTTTACGAAAATCGTGGATTTTCTCCAAGGGGTATCGGTAGAGCTTTTGTGAATAACATCACTTCGGCCGCCATTAAAGAAGGCGGATCAACGATTACTCAGCAGCTTGTAAAAACTGCGCTTTTGAGCTCGCATCGTAATTTTCTTAGAAAATATCAGGAGTTAATTTTGGCTCTTGATATCGAAAGGCGCTATTCAAAAGAAGACATTTTGGAAATGTACCTGAACACTATTTATTTTGGTGAAGGCGAATTTGGAATTGAAAACGCTGCGCAGAAATACTTCGGCAAGAAGGCAAAGGATCTCAACTTAGCTGAATCCTCGATGTTAGTTGCAATCCTGCCGGCTCCTTCAGCGTTGTCGCCAATTTCGGGGGATGCGGATCGGGCAAAACAAAGGCAGGAAATGGTGCTTTCTCAAATGGAAGAACAAGGTTACATAACAGAAAAAGAAAAGGACGCAGCTGTTGCTGCCACAATACGATATGCGCCACAGAAAGAAGAAGAGGTCAACACTATCGCGCCGCATTTTGCGCTAATGGTTAGGGACTATTTGATAGAAGAGTTTGGGGAAGAAAAAATAACGAGAAACGGGTACAAGGTTAAGACTACGTTAAACCGAGAGTGGCAAGAATACGCTCAAACGACAGTCTTGAACCGTGTAAACGCTCTTGCGAGAAATAAGGTCACAAATGGCGCAGCCATTGTACAAGACCCAAAGACGGGTGAAATTAAGGTGTTGGTTGGATCCAAAGAATGGAGCAACGACGATTTTGGAAAGTTTAATATAGCCGTTGCCAATAGACAGCCGGGTTCTTCTTTTAAACCGATTATTTACTCGAGAGCTATCGAGGATAAAGACATTACGGCAGCGTCGCTTATTGACGACAAAGCGACTTCTTTTGGAAATTACAAACCAAATAATTACGACAAGAAGTTTAGAGGACCTGTGACTGTACGAAGGTCTCTTGCGAATTCCTTGAACATTCCTTCAGTCAAAATAATGGAGCAGGTCGGCGTTAAGAATGGTGTAGATCAAGCCGAAAAAATGGGCATTACGACTCTTGATAAGAAGACGGACTACGGACTTCCCTTAGTTCTTGGCGCTGGAGAGGTCAAGCTCATTGAGCTTACGGGTGCGTATGCGACTTTGGCAAACAAAGGCGAGCATAAGGCGCCAAAATTTATTCTGGAAATCAAAGATAAAAAAGGTGAGGACGTTGATGTTGATGATCCGAAATCTGAGGCTGACGGGATAGATGAAGGAGCAGCTTTTATCATTTCCTCTATACTTTCCGATGCGAATGCAAGAGCAGAAGTTTTTGGGTCTGCGCTTAATACTTCCCGAAATGCTGCTGTTAAAACGGGCACGACGGAAAATTTTAGGGATGCTTGGACGATGGGGTATACACCCAGCGTAGTTGTCGGTGTCTGGGTCGGCAACAACGACAATACGCCTATGGACAATATTGCGGGGTCTTTGGGTGCGGCGCCTATTTTTACTGCACTCATGAACAGAATTTCTGGCGAACTACCAAATGAATCTTTTTCGCAACCGGGGTCTGTCGTTCAAAAGCAAATTTGTTTGGAGCCGGGTCAGATATTTAATCCTTCACCCAATCCAAGTCCGTCTGCCTCCCCAGGGCTCTCTGCTCTCAAAGAATTCTTCTTAAAAGGTACGGAGCCAAAAGAATGTGAGCTGCCGAGCCCTACACCTTCACCTAGCCCGTCTGCGAGCCCATCACCAAGTCCAACAGAACAACCTCAACCATCACCGTCTCCTTCGCCGAGTCCAATACCCCCTTCACCGTCCCCTATCCTGTCCCCTTCCCCGCTACCGTCTCCACTAACTCCTTAAACTGTCATTCTGATCGAGATTCGGTAAACTCACGGGCCCCCTTTAATAGCGCCTGAGCGAAGTCGAAGGGATTCTGGAGTCGCTTCGCTCCCCAGAATGACAATGAGTTTGCAGGGAGAGACTTTTCCAAAAATTGTTATACTGAGTGGAAAGGTTCTTATCTCTGTGGCTAATGTCTTTTTACAACTTGCCGTCGTCTTATTTTTATCTTCTATTTTCGGCTTTTTAGTCCTAAGGTTTAAGCTTCCCTTGGTCGTTGCTTATCTTTTGGCAGGTGTCAGCTTGTCGTTTGCGGCCCTTTTTGACCCCGGACACTCCCCCGTTCTTGAGATCCTTCCGGAAATTGGAATCGCGTTTGTTTTGTTCTTGATTGGAATGGAGTTGGATCTGCGAGAAATTAAATCTTTGGGCAAGCCGATTGTCGTTTCTGCTGCCGGGCAAATTTTAATTTCGACGCTTGCAGGTTTTGGCATCGCCAAACTTCTTGGTTTTACGCCTGTTGAGAGTGTTTATCTGGGTATGGGCCTGGCGTTTTCTTCGACTGTTGTCGTCATTAAAATGCTTCTGGAAAATCGGGAACTCAATTCACTTCACGGGAAACTCTCAATCGGAATTTTATTGGTAGAAGACTTGGTAGCAATTGCTGCTCTTATGGTTCTTACGGTCAGTAGTTCGACCTTCTCTATCGGCCTACAGGAAAGTTGGCCGCTTCTTGCACTGATCTTAAAAGCTTTTGGTCTTTTTGCGCTTACATTTATTTTTGCAAAATATATTCTCGAGCGGATATTTAAGGCTGTTGCAAGTTCGGTAGAATTGCTGTTTTTGACCGCAATAACGTGGTGTTTTGTGTTTACGAGTATTGCCGTCCTTGCAGGTTTTTCGGTTGTCATCGGCGCGTTTTTGGCAGGAGTTGCCCTCGCGTCATCACCGTACCACTTGCAAATTCAAGGCAAAATTAAGCCGCTGCGAGATTTTTTCGTTACTTTGTTTTTTGTTTATCTAGGAACTCAAGCCAATCCTCGAGATCTTGTAAGCGCTTGGCCGACGATTCTGGTCTTTACCGTTTTTGCTCTTCTTTTAAAGCCACTTATATACATGGTTATTTTGTCAAGGTTCGGCTTCCGCAAGCATACGCTCTTTCAAACGTCTTTGAACCTCTCACAGGTTTCTGAATTCTCGCTTGTTTTGCTTTTAGTTGGAGTCCAAGCTGGTAATGCTTCGTCGAGGGCGCTTTCTGTAATGGCGATCGTCGCAGTTATTTCGATAATTGCTTCCTCTATTCTCATTTATTACTCAAGGAAAGTTTACCCGTTCTTGTCTTCTGTTATCGGGTTTTTCGAACATCACACGAAAACTCATTCCATGGAGGCGAGGGAAGAAGATGGGCTGGAGGATCATGTTGTGATTGTTGGCGCGCACAGAATTGGTAGACCGCTGGTTCGGTATTTGATGCGCGAAAAGATACCTTTTGTGGTTATGGATTTCAATCCGAACATCGTTACGGAACTTAGGGAGAAAAATATTAACGTTGTTTATGGCGATATCGGTGATCCTGACATGCACGAAGCGCTGCATCTGGAAAAGGCGAAACTTGTAATAAGCACGGCAAACAGCATGGCAGACAATGAATTTTTGATTGCGGAATGCAAAAGGAGAAAATCGCCTGCCAAAATATTGGTTAGAGCCTTGGATCATGAACACGCTGAAGCGCTAAAGGCGCTTGGAGCTGATTACGTTATTCAACCGGAAAAAGTTTCTGGAATGTTTCTGGTGAACCAATTAAAAAAGAATTGGCCAAACGTTGCTTTCGCGGGATTATCTGTAAAGGCGGGGTGAGCTTTAATACTCTCCAAAAATGCGCTTTACTAGGGGAATTCTAGAGAGAATCCATACAATAAAGTGCGAAATTAAAAATACATATAAAATCTTTTTAATCATGTACAACCATAAATTAGAAGTAATTAAATGAATTGCCATATTCGCAAAATGATCTAAGAGGTCAATGATTAAAGGGTGTATTAGGTATATTCCGAAAGCGGTTGCCGAAAAATGTTTAATTATAAAAAAAGCCTTTTCCTTAAGTGGAGCCAAAAACTTGTCAATGTTTATTAGCAATTGGAAGATCAGCAATGACATTAAAATTACATTTGGGCTCAGATAGTCACCGAAATATTGTCCATTTGCTTCACTCCAGAAAAACCTTATATCCTGCAAAAGCAATTCTCTGTTCCAAAAGTTTAAAAAAGAAGTAAGTAACCACAAGCACAGGATTAAAGATATTGAAAATATAGCTTTTCTAATAGACAAGCGAGTATTCCTCAAGTAATCTCCCGCTAAAAAGTAGCCGATGTAAAGACTAAATAAAGTAAACGCGTTAATAAGTATTCCAGTTGCTGGAAAAGTATAAGAGGCTGCTGTTATTAAGAACCCAAACAAAAAACTTAATATTAAAAATCTTTTTTTATCTATAAGCGGCGCTTTATTTAAATTCTTTCTTAATAGGGGTGCGATCAAGTAAAGGCCAATTATAATTAATAGAAAATAAAGGTGAAATAAACTTCCCTTGAATACACTCTGGATTATATATTCTGGTGAAATTAGTTCACCCCACCAACGTTGCCTCCACAAAAAGTAAAAGATAGACCAGAAAACTAATGGGATGGCAATTCTGAAAAAGCTCTTATTTACCATCTTTGGAAAAGAGTAGTTTTTAGTAGGATCGAGAATAAGAAAACCGCTGAGCATTATAAAAAGCGGCACAGCAGACCTGGAGAGAGAGTTTATAAAATTGCCAAGCCACCAGGAAACACCACCAAAGTAATTTGTGGGGTTTACAAGTGCATCTGTTACGTGTAGGGAAATAACACCAACTATTGCTATGGTTCTTATAAAACCTACGGAGACTATAAATTTTTCACTACCTTCCTTCACTTTCGGGTCTTTTTTATTTATTGTAACAATATGTTATTCAACCGGAAAAAGTTTCGGGAATGTTTTTGGTGAACCAACTAAAAAAGAACTGGCCGAATGTGTCTTTTATCGGACTGTCGACTCAGTCCGCTTAAGTTTTCGTCTCCTATTCACTTTTCTGAGCCCCGCTTTTACAAGAGCCCTGTTCAATCTATCGAGAAATGACACTAGCTCTTCAGCGTGGTTGAATCCTTCTTCCTGCTTTCGAGCTTCATTTATAGCAAAAGCTATTTGGTCCACTTCTTCTTGGGAATACCCTGCTGCTAAAGTCAGGAATACATCTCTTTCTTCTTCAGCTAGGTTTAGTGCTTGGGTCATTCTCAAAGCGCCTTCGTGGTTAACTTCTCTAGTTCCGTTAATAATATCATTTACGGTTCTCGGCAGATACCTTGTCCTCCTGGCCAACTCTCGGACTGTTATACCGCCATTACTCTTATCTATATGCTGCTGGATGATTTGACCAAATTCTACGGTCATGATGTCAGGAATAATAAATTATAGGATCAAGTGTGTCAAATACCTATGCTGAGAGATTATATCAGTTTGTGAGGAGTTTGCTCTTCATTAAGTCACGGAGTTGATTCGGGTTTTTCATAAGATTTACTTCGATCCACGATTTGTATTCTCCGTGTTTGTTTAACATATTAAGTTCGGAAGCGAAAATTTCGCATTCAAGCCAGAAAAATCTCTTGCTAAAATTTATAGCTTCTGTTTTGTCGAGCCGAAAATTTGTCGGCTGGACCTTTTGGAGAAGAGAAATAGTGCTGCTGTCTAAGAATTGTGAAAGGTATTTAACTGGTTGAGACCTGGAAGTTAACCAGAAAACGGAATAGTTGTGCAAAATGTATTTGAGAAATTCGTCGAGGTGGAGAGCTGGTATTACACCTTTAGTTAAAATTACTCCGTCGATGTCGATGTAAACGTTAATGTTTTTGCGCATAAAGTTGTTTCGTGAGTAGGGGAAAAAGATACTGTGTAAGCTATCTTTAGCTTGTCTAATCAAAAATTAGTTCGAAGTTATGCAGATTTAGTTCAAGTCTGCAAATCTGGAGTAAGTATAGCACAAATTCCTTGATTAAACTATAGGTTGAAGTGGCTAGCTTCAAATTCTTTTGCCAATAGGGAAATTCTAAGCAATGGACTTAGGAGTTTGTCATAGCTGAAAACTTCATTATATTGATATAATGAAACGAAGAGGTGTTAAAAGTGGGTTCGGAATGTTTGTGATTTATTTATCCTTTTATATTAAAAAATAGATCTCAAGTTTGCCAGGTGTCAAAGAAAAAGATCTTTCTAGCTTTAGGCGCTGTTATATTTTTCGTCTTCGTTTTAATAGGCGTTACCGCTTCGAGTCCTTCAACATCTCCGGACCAAGTTAAGTCTGAATCGACAGTTGAACCAAAAGCAGAAGAAAAAGTTCAGGACGTTTCGTCAGAATCTGTTGAATCCCTTAGTCCTGCACCGTCACTCGTCCTCTCTACGTCTACTCCTTCCCCCTCCCCGACCTTAAAACCTACACCGATCCCAACTCCTACTGCAAAGCAATTACTTGTGCAAATGGTACATACGTAAACAGTGTGGGAAACACTGTTCGTAGACCAGAGTTTGCTCCGACAGCTCCACCCGGAGCTACGGCCTTATGCAGAGATGGTTCCTATTCTTACAGTCAAAGCCGAAGAGGAACTTGCTCCCACCATGGCGGCGTCGCTCAGTGGCTGTAGGTTTTCCTAATTTTTGTGATAAAATTATTCAAGCTTTTAGGCTCCATCGTCTATCGGTTAGGACGGGACCCTTTCAAGGTCCAGAGCGGGGTTCGACTCCCCGTGGAGCCACCAACAAATTAGCTTGAGGCATTCTCCTTTGTTATAATCGTCGACCATGCTACCAGAATCTGGTTTTCTTCCTCCATTCCGCGGTCGTTATCAGACCGTATACGGCCACGATATTTACGGAGCCGACGATTTTCCCAACCAGCTCATAAGAAAAACTGATTATTCAACCTTCCACCAATTAAGAAAAGATATCACCGCTTATTCAACGGTAAAAAAATGTCACCAAGAACTTCAGGACCAATATGGGATCTCCGTCCCAAATTACAACCTAGTTATTGGCCAAGACCCACTTGATCAGGGTCCGTCATTGTATGTTGTCGTACAAAAAGTAAATGGTGTCTCTCTGTTTACCAAAGAACACGGACCGAGCGGGGAAGAAGTCAACGATCTAATGTGCACACTTATACAGTATTACACCGACAAATACTTAAATGGGGGGGATGTATTAAGCGATATATGCTCTGTGACAGCAGAAGGTCGTTCGCAGTTTATGTTCGGTAGGTTGAATGGGGAAGAAAGGAACAGATTCTTCTTAGTCGATATTGATCCGTTTGTAGGTGAAGGCGAGCCGCGACAATTATGCAGTCCCGTAATTTCTGCCCTTTTGGATTTACCAAAAGTATTAGAAGAAGCGTCGGACTTTTACGGTGAAACCAATTTTCAAAAAGCCTTCAGTCTATTGAGGGAGTTTAAAGCTTTGACACACGACCAACTACAAGATTGGATAAGAGAGGAAAATTCAGAGTAGATTTGGTTCCATTTCCAAGACCTTTGGGCCACATAGCCTTAAATTTTATATGAGATTTATTTAAGCCGAGCTATTTGAGCTTAAATGAGTTCCATTACCCGTAAGAAGATTCTAGATAGTAGGTGGTACTCCATCACCCGGAAAGAGACCAGGATGCAACGGAATACCTGAATCAGGCACTAATTCACCTATCTTTCCTAAACCTTGTGCCATGTTGCCGATATGTTCTACTTCACCTTGAGATAGCTCTCCTCCGTGCCAGAATAATAACATTGTGAAACCGCCAGACACCTCATTCAGCCATGATTTCAAGCCTTTGTAATCCCCGTGTTGGGCGTCAACAACGGCTTCTCTAGCTGTCACCCCATCGTCTTTTAATTCATCGGAATATGGGTCATCTGGGTCTTCTTGTGCATTTGTTGGGAATTCAACTGAACCCAAATAGCTCCACATAAAAGCTAATCGGACAGCTTCCTCTTCTCCTACGGTTTCACCGCTTTTACCTATTTCGACTACTCGGCCTTGCACTGCCATGTAACGATTTCTTAAATCGGTTCTAATAGGATTTTCGTCTTGTCCGTCTCTATCTGGTGTCATGAAGTGAGAATTATAATAGAATTTACTACTATAGGCAACTTAACCCGACTTTTTCAAAAGTACCCTGTACTCTAAGCAAGTACGCCTCCAGCGTGTTCCATTCAGGGACACGTAAGCCCACTTCCTTCACTGTTTCCTTCATTTGACAGGTAAAATACTTAAGGAATACAATTGGCACGATTATGGTAACAGAACGACCTAACTCTCCAGATTTGTCCCGCCCCATTGAGAGCCTCGTATCGCTTGCCCGGGCAGAAATTTCTCAAACTAAGCGGGGTATTGAAGACCGAGGGAAAGTGGCTGAGGGAAAGGATGTTGGCCGGAGGGTGAGCGGGAGATTAGATTTAATCGACAGGTTACGCGAACCTCTTTTTACTGATCAATTTCTACATCTTACGGACACAGAGATAAATATTTTAGGACAAGGTATAGGCTCTTTTATCTCGCCTCATAGGGTTGGATTGACTGTTAGCGCAGACGGATATCAATTGCATTGGAACAACGGGCGCGGGTATGTAAGACATTCGCGTTACTACGACAGGCAAATGCTCGAAACTTTTATGAGAGAAGGTAGCCTGTTGTCAGAGGGAATCCCTTATCCAGAATTTTTAAGACTTACAAAAAGACTGGCTAAGAAAAAGCCACAACAAATAATCCAGGAATTCGAGCGGGCAGTCCGGAGCTAAACTTTATTTTTAAACCTAGCCCAGACCGTTTCCAAAATTCCTCGCGCTACTCCTTGGCCGCCTAAACCGAACGCTAAACCGCCAGCTAACGCTACCATTGCAACGAGGCCGGCAAATAATATTCTTAGAAGTTCTTGGGCAACACCTAATTGGTGCAGAACCAAGAAAGCTACGAATATATTGATTGACCATTGAGCAACAAGTGCTACGGTGTGCGCAAGGTCCTTTCCAAGAGATCTGCTCGCGTTGTAAGCGACTCTGTAAGCAATCTTTGCAAAAACCAGGCCGATTATCGCCAGGACAACCGCGACAATTACGTTTGGAATATAAAGTACTACCCTATTTAGAACAGCATTTACGGATTCCAGCCTCCAAGCCTGAAATGTCGGAATCAAGAAAGTTATGATTATGGACCACCTTGCAATTTCGGCAAGTATTGTTGGCCATTCGATCTCGTGGCCTTCGAATTTGACGATTCCGTATCTGGAAAGAAGAGCTTCTAGTCTAATTGCTTTAAGAAGACCGATTACAACTCTGTATATAATTGCACCCAAAACTAGGCCAATTATAAGGATAATTAAGCCGCCGATTAACGCCGGAATAAAGTTAACAAAATCCGCGATTGCGCGCACTACTACAGAAGAAACAGAAATAGATAAATCCTCTACGCTCATTTAAATCACCTCCTTTGTCTCGCCGCAGTTCTGCACTGCAGAA